>DATIPV010000435.1:0-3076 GCA_035471525.1 Robiginitalea sp. | reverse complement strand
CGGATTTCGGACGGGCGCATGAGCGGTACCGGCTTCGGCACCGTAATCCTGCACGTCTCGCCCGAATCGGCCGACGGTGGCACCCTGGGCATTGTGCACGACGGCGATACCATTACCCTCGACGTGGAAAAACGCCTGTTGCACCTCCACCTTTCGGATGCCGAGATCGAAAAACGCAAAAATGAACGCCCGGCTGGGCCGCCGGCCGTTCCCCGGGGATATGTGCACCTGTACCAGCAGCACGTGCAGGGCGCTCACCTGGGGGCCGACCTGGACTTCCTGCGGGGCGGTTCGGGCAGCCAGGTAACCAAGGATTCGCACTGATGGAACAGCGACACAGCACAGACCTGAAGGAAAAAGTGGCCATTGTAACCGGGGCAGGCAGGGGCATTGGCCTGGAAATTTGCCGCGCACTGGCCGGGGCCGGGGCCCGGGTGCTGCTCAACGACCTGGACGAAGGCCTGGCGGGAAAGGCGGCCGGCGCCATCGGCAGGAACTGCCTGGCCGTTCCCGGGGATGCGTGCGCCCCCGACGTAATCCGGAAGCTTGTGACCACGGCAGTAGACCGTTTCGGGAAGCTCGATATTGCCATTGCCAACGCGGGTATCACCCTTTTCGGCGATTTCCTGAGCTATTCGCGGGACGATTTCTTCCGCGTGATGGAAGTAAATCTGGCAGGCAGCTTTTTCCTGGCCCAGGCAGCGGCCAACCAGATGAAGGAACAACCCGAAGGCGGGTCCCTGCTCTTTATGTCGTCGGTAACCGGGCACCAGGCCCACAAGAACCTGGGCGCCTACGGGATGACCAAGGCGGCCCTTGAAATGCTGGCGCGCAACCTGGTGATCGAGATATCGGAATACGGGATCAATGTGAACGCCATCGCACCGGGGGCCACCATTACGGAACGGACCCTGGAGGACCCCGATTACGAGGATACCTGGGCACAGCTCACCCCCATGGGCCGGGCTGGCACGGTCCAGGATGTTGCGGCGGCAGCCCTGTTCCTGGTATCGCCCGCGGCCCGGCATATCACCGGGCAGACCCTGGTGGTCGACGGGGGCTGGACGGCCGTAAGCCCTTCACCCTATAAATAGACACGCCTATGTTCAGACTCGACGCAAAAACAGCCCTCGTAACGGGAGGCGGAAAAGGGATCGGCCAGGCCATCTCGGAGCTCTTCGCCAAACAGGGCGCCCGTGTCTACATTCTGGATGTAGACGAGAAAGGCGCGGCTGAAACCATCCGCCGCATTCAGGAGGCGGGAGGCTCCGGCTTCTTCGAACCCTGCGATGTAACCCGCCCGGATCAGGTCCGGGAGGCTGTCGACAGCATCGCCTCGGCCTCCGGGGGGATCGACATCGTGGTCAACAATGCCGGCATTGCCCACATCGGGACGGCCGAATCGACCACCCCCGATGATATGGACCGGCTTCTGGAGGTGAACGTAAAAGGGGTATTCCACGTGCTCAGGGCTACCCTGCCCTACCTGAAAGAAAAGGGGGGCTCGGTGCTAAACCTGGCCTCCGTGGCGGCCTTTGTGGGCCTGAACGACCGTTTTGCCTACAGCGCCACGAAAGGGGCGGTCGCCACCATGACCCTTTCGGTTGCCAAGGATTACCTGCCCTTTGGCATCCGCTGCAACAGTATTTCCCCGGGCCGGGTGCACACCCCTTTTGTGGACGGCTTTCTGAAACAGAATTACCCGGGCCGCGAGTCGGAAATGTTTGAAAAGCTGTCGCGCACCCAGCCCATCGGCCGCATGGCCGAGCCGGAGGAGATCGCCTGCCTGGCGCTTTACCTCTGCTCGGATGAGGCGAGTTTTATAACCGGGAGCGATTTCCCCATAGACGGGGGCTTCAAAACCCTCAACACCTAAGCCATCCCGCCTTGTCCGAACCCGTCCGCATAGCTTTTGAAACGATCACAGACCACCGATCCCGCCTGGGGGAAGGCCCGGTCTGGGATACGAAGAGGCAGGCCCTGTGCTGGGTAGACATTACGGCCGGGCACATACATGAATACCGGCCCCGGGACGGCAGACACCGCCGCCTCGACGTGGGCGAAAGGGTAGGTGCCGTAGCCCTGTTCCCCAACGGGGATTACCTGGCAGCCCTTGAGAGCGGCCTGGTGCGCCTGGGCCGCAAAAGCGGGGCCCGCACCCCCCTCTGCCATCCGGAATCTGTCCATCCCGGAAATCGCTACAACGACGGAAAATGCGACCCTTCCGGCCGGTTCTGGATAGGCTCCATGGCTCTGGACGAGCGCCCCGGGGCGGGCAGCCTCTACATGCTGAAGCCCGACCTGTCGGCCGAGCTGAAAATAGGAGGTGTCGGCATTTCCAACGGGCTGGCCTGGAGCCGCGACCAGCGTACCATGTACTATATAGACAGCCCCACGCGGCAGGTACAGGCCTTCGACTTCGAGCCCGAAACGGGGGACCTGACCAACCGGCGGGTGGCTTTTTCCGTCCCGGCCTCCGAGGGCGTGCCTGACGGGATGACCATCGACCGGGAAGGCATGCTCTGGATCGGCCACTGGGACGGGTGGCAGGTGGCGCGCTGGGACCCGGAAAGGGGCGAAAAACTGGTGGGCTGGAAATTGCCTGCTGCCCGGATCACCTCCTGCACCTTCGGGGGCGACGGGCTTGGCGACCTGTACGTAACCTCGGCACGGGAGGGCCTGTCCGAAAGGGAGCTGGCATCACAGCCCATGGCCGGGGCCGTATTCGTCTTCAAGGATTGCGGGTACCGCGGGTGGGATACGGTCCGCTGCCGCTACTCCAAACCGGAAAGCCCATGAACGACCCAACCCGAACAGCTGCCTTCCCGGCCCATCCCGGCAGGGAATTCAACCATACGAACAAACCAATACCACGATACCATGAAACTCATTCGATTCGGAGAACCGGGCGCTGAAAAGCCCGGCATCTTTTCAGGGGGAAAACGCCGGGACCTCTCCGGGCATTTCCGGGACTGGGACCGCGATTTTTTCAACCGGGACGGCCTGGGGCAATTGCGTGAACTGCTGGCAAGCGGCGCTGCTTTGCCCGAGGTGCCCGAGTCGGCGCGGTGGGCCT
>DATIPV010000434.1:0-1735 GCA_035471525.1 Robiginitalea sp. | reverse complement strand
CCAGGAGTTCACCCAAAACCCTCGGCGTATTTGCCTTGCTCATTTTTTTCCCCTTTATCTATCAGCGATTACTTTTCGTTTCCCAGCACCACGCAGCTGGCGATTCCCATCCCCGCATTGCCGCCTAAGTTGTGGGCCAATCCTAATCTTGGATTGCCTATCTGGCGGGGTCCGGCTTTTTCCTGCAGTTGTTTGTAAATTTCATACATCATTCGCAGACCTGAAGCGCCCAGCGGGTGACCGAAGCATTTAAGACCGCCGTCCGTGTTTACCGGCAAACTGCCGGTCAGCGAGAATGTTCCGGCCTCGATATCTTCTCCGGCTTTACCCCGGGGAGAAAACCCCAGATCTTCATACAGGATCAATTCATGGGTGGTGAAACAGTCGTGCACTTCGGCAAGGCTGATTTCTTTTCTGGGGTTTGTAATTCCCGCCTGTGCGTAGGCCATTTGTGATGCTCTCACGTTTTCCTCGATGTGCACGTAGTCATAGTCCTGGCGCATGACACCCTGACGGGCCCCCACGCTGATGGCCAGCCCTTTTATGTAGATGGGATCGGGTCGAAACGTTTTGGCCATGTCCGCCCGCACCACAATTGCCGCGGCAGCTCCATCGCTGACCCCGCAGCAGTCATACAAACCCAGGGGCCAGGCCACTATGGGCGCGTTGACCACCTGTTCCACCGTCAATCTATTGTGAAAATGGGCCTTGGGGTTCAAGCTGCCGTTGTCGTGGTTTTTCACTGCAATCTGGGCGATAAGACGTTTTCCCTGTTCGCGTGTCAGCCCGTAATGGTGAAAGTATCGGGTTCCCAGATAGGCAAACGAGGCCGGTGCGCTGAAACCCGAACCGATCTCGGAACTGCCGTCTGGATTGTCGCCGACAATGGCCGGACCCTTCACACCGGTTTGTCCCGAATCCTTGAGCTTTTCCACCCCGATGGCCAGGGCGATGTCGCAGGCGCCGGAGGCAACGGCATAAGCTGCGCCCCGCAGCGCCTCGGAACCGGTTGCGCACATATTCTCCACCCGGGTCATAGGGATATATTGCAGCCCCAAAGGGGACATGGTAATGGCCGTCACCCCTGAAAAGACGGTTCCCAGCCAGGCGGCCTGGATATCTGCCGGCCGGATACCGGCATCTTCGAAGGCTTCATAGGCTGCCTCAACCAGAAGGTCTTCAACGCCCATATTCCAGCGTTCCCCAAACCGGGTACACCCCATTCCGACGATTGCCACTTTATCCTTGATACTTTCCATAGCCACCTCGTGTGCCGTCACAGCATCTTAGAAATGGTTTCAAAACCACTCATAGTCGTTTCAGCACCAAACCCATGGGCTCTTCACTGCACAAATTTGACCTTCATCCAGCAGGTTTGGCCTTCCAGAAATAGTTGATGATTCCATCGCCCTGAAACATTTTGCGAAACGTCATTTCAAGGGGCATGCCGATTTCAACCTGTTCCAGATCGTAATCGGTCAACTCGCAAATCAAGCGGCCGCCGCCCTCAAAATCAACGACGCCATTGAGCCCGGGGGGATTTTTGGTCGGTTGAAGATGATCGACGGCATAGGTAAACAGGGACGCTTTTTTATCTGCAAAACTGTAGGGTTCAAAATCATCCTTGGACTGACACCCGACACAGATCCTGATGTTCTGCCCGATGGTATGGATTTGCGCTAGGCTGCACTGCCCGCATTTGACCCCGGAAAGTGTGGCAATCACATGGCGTTCC
>DATIPV010000433.1:0-6598 GCA_035471525.1 Robiginitalea sp. | reverse complement strand
GATAATACTGAGCTATGCCAAGCGGTAAAAAACGTAAAAGACATAAGGTTGCGACCCACAAGCGGAAAAAGCGCAGGAGGGCCAACCGCCACAAGAAAAAGTAGTTTTCAAAACTACTTTTTCATTTTAATACGTTCATTGACATAGAAATTCTATCAAGGATTTCGACGGGTTTACGATACAACCTGTTAAACTAATTGTTTAATCTGCCAAACCCCACCGGGGAATGGCACTAAATTGAATCAGGTGAATAGAGAATTAATCGTAAGATCCAATCCTGATTCCGTCGATTTTG
This sequence comes from Robiginitalea sp., assembly GCA_035471525.1. GTDB lineage: Bacteria > Bacteroidota > Bacteroidia > Flavobacteriales > Flavobacteriaceae > Robiginitalea. The sequence continues at coordinate 6,303 of DATIPV010000433.1, read as the reverse complement.
CCTTACTCAAGGATGGAAAACTCATAGAGCTTCACCGCGACCAGGACGAACACAAATTTAATGTGGGCGATATCCTGATTGCCAAAATTAGAAAGCCGGTGACTGGGCTGAATGCCGCCTTTGTGGATGTCGGGTACGAGAAGGATGCCTTTCTGCATTACCACGACCTCGGCCCCCAACTGAAGAGCCTCCTCAAATTTCTCAATGGGATACGCTCCGGAAGACAGCGCGAGTATTCCCTGAAAAATTTTCCATTCGAAAAAGATATCGACAAAAACGGTAGCATCAAGGATGCTATCAAGCCGAACCAGGCGTTGCTGGTACAGATCGTCAAGGAACCCATTTCAACCAAAGGGCCCCGGATCAGTTCCGAATTGTCCATCGCCGGGCGTTACCTGATCTTGGTTCCATTTTCAGACCGGGTTTCCGTGTCTCAGAAAATCGAGAGCAAGGAAGAAAAAGATCGGCTTAAAAGATTGGTCCAGAGCATCAAGCCCAAAGGATTTGGGGTGATCATCCGGACGGTAGCAGAAGGCAAAAAAGTAGCGGAATTAGACAGGGATCTAGAGAATCTGATGTCCAAGTGGACATCGATGTGCAAGAAATTGTACAAGGCACCCGCCCCGTCCAAGGTTCTTGTGGAGCTGAACCGGGCCTCCTCGATTCTGAGGGATGTCTTCAACGACACCTTCGCCGGGATACAGGTAGACGACGAATCGCTCTACACGCAAATCAAGGATTACGTACACGAAATTGCGCCGGAAAAGGAAGACATTGTAAAAATGTACAGTTCTTCCGTCCCGATATTTGAAAAATTCGGGATCGAACGACAGATCAAAACGTCCTTTGGCAGGACTGCGTCCATGAGCAAAGGGGCCTATCTGATCATCGAACATACCGAAGCCCTGCACGTAATCGACGTAAACAGCGGGAACCGTTCCACCAAAGCCAGGAACCAGGAAGAGACGGCCCTGGAGGTTAATATGCTTGCCGCTTCCGAGATTGCCCGGCAACTGCGCCTGCGCGACATGGGAGGAATTATCGTGATCGACTTTATCGACATGGTTCGCCCCGACAACCGCAAGAAGCTGTTCAACCATCTCCGAAACGAGATGCAGGACGACAGGGCCAAGCATAAGATCTTGCCTCCGAGCAAATTCGGACTGGTACAGATAACCCGGCAACGCGTGCGGCCCGAGGTGAATATTAAGACCACTGAGACAGATCCGGGCGGAACCGGAGGAGAAGTTCAGGCTCCCATTGTCCTCCTCGAGAAGATCGGAGACCAGCTGGAGCGGATCCTGAAAGGAGAGCATAAGGATAAGTCGCTTATCCTCAACGCCCACCCCTTCATTGCCGCCTACCTCACCAAAGGGTTTCCATCCATGCGCTCCAAATGGTTTCTGGAGTACAAAAAATGGATCAAGATCCAACCGAGGGACGCCTATACGTATCTGGAATACCGGTTTACGGATAAGGAAGGGAACACACTCGAATAAGACAAACAGCCGCTCATCTGAGCGGCTGTTTTTTTTTGCCCCGGGCTGAACCCCGCAGCTGTGGGCATTAATTCCTACATTTATTCCGGGCAAACATCCCGGTCGAATGAAAAAACTACCGATTTTCTGCTGCTTCGGCACCCTGCTGTGGCTTTCGGGCTGCCTGGCCCCGGGGCCTGAGCCGGCAGAAACCATGGCTGCTCTCTTGGAAGGGAGCCCTTCCCTGGAGGGAAAGCAAGCGTATATACAAAGCCCCTATGTTACGGCGGGAGACCGGGCCTACCTGGTAGGGCACCAGGACGGATCTTTCCCGGAACTCGGCTGGCATATCCCCGGCGAGATGGGCGGCCTATGGAGCCATCCGGTTAAACTCCTGGACGGATTCGGCCTCCAACTGAAAACAGGGGGTAAAACCGTGCCCCCCGGTGGCAACCGCCGTTTTGTGAACTACCCCATGGCCAATGCGCTCTACTGGGAACCCGATACCTTCCCGCTGCGCGTGGAAAGGTGGCAATTCATTCCGGACGGGCAACCGGGGCTGATAGTGGAATACCAGTTCGAAAATACGGGGTCCGAAAGCCTGACCCTGGAAATAGACGTTACCGGGCATGCCGACCTGAGGCCCACCTGGCTGGGAGAGGAAACCGGCATGAGGGATACGCCCGACCAGGCCACTTTCGATGCCGCGAGGGGCCGGTGGGTCGTCAAAGACAGCGCCAACCCCTGGTTCGTTGTTTTTGGCTCAGACCGGGCTCCGGTCGGCCACTTGGAAATTCCGGAAAGCGGCTACGCCGGCATGGGCCTTGCTGCACGGCTCTCGTATGCGCTCGACATCTTGCCCCAAACCCGCAGCGTGCTCCGTATGGTCTTTGCGGGTTCGGCCCGTTCGCAGGCAGAGGCCGAGAACACCGCGGCGGCGCTTCTGGAAAATGTGCCCGGCCTGCTGACAGAAAAACGAGACCGATACGCGGGCCTGGCGAATCGCAGCAAGCTGGTGGTGCCCGACAAAGACCTGGAGGTAACTTTCGAATGGCTCAAATACAATGCCGACTGGATGGTTCGCACGGTTCCCGGGCTGGGCACGGGCATTTCAGCCGGGATTCCCGATTACCCCTGGTGGTTCGGGGCCGACAGCGAATACGCCCTGCAGGGCTATATGGCAGTGGGGCAAACCCGGCCCGTCTTCGAAACCATTCGCCTGCTCGACAGCGTATCGCAGGCTGTAAACGGCAATGGACGCATCATCCATGAAATGTCCACCAACGGCAAAGTCTATAACCCGGGCAATATCAACGAAACCCCGCAGTTTGCCAGCCTCATCTGGCAGGTGTACCGGTGGAACGGCGACCGGGCTTTCCTGGAACGCTACTTCCCAACCGTTCGCAAAGGCCTGGAGTGGCTCATGCGCGAAAACGACGCCAACGGAAATGGTTACCCAGACGGCTTCGGGATGATGGAAATCCACGGCCTCGACAGCGAAATGATCGATGTGGCCTCTTATACACAGGCCGCTTTTGGAGATGCCTCCAAGATGGCCCGCGAACTCGGATACGACCAAATGGCCGACGAGTACGCCCGGCACGCCTCGGAACTGAAGGAGCGCATAAACCGGGATTTCTGGTCGGAGCCTTTCGGCTCGTTTGCCGACTTCCTGGGGACTGACGCCCAGGCCCTGACCCTCATCGAAGATGCCATAGTGCGCGTCGATACCCTGAACAAGCCCTGGGCCGTGGCCGAGCTGGAGCAGACGCGGCAGGCCATCCACGCCCGGCCGGGAACCGGCGTACGGCCCTTTGTGCTGCATCACAACTGGGTGGTTAATACCCCCATGGAGAAGGGGATAGCCGAGACCGAAAAGGCCCTGAAAGGCCTGGATACGGCGCGGGAATTCACAAACCCTTTTGGTTTGTTCGTAACCGGGATCGACCGCGATGCTTCGGCCGGACAGGATGCCGGGTCCTTTAAGGGGAGCAAGGTTTTTTCCTATACGGGCGCGGTTATGACCCTCCCCACCGGCGTGCTGGCCGTGGCGGAAAACAGGTATGGCCGGCCCGACCAGGCCCTGGATTACCTGCAGCGAATGTGCCGCAGTTTCAGCTATGCCCTGCCGGGGAGCATGTACGAAGTATCTCCGGATTACGGGATGATCTCGCAGGCGTGGAACCTCTACAGTTTCGCCGTCCCGGTGGTGGAGCAATTTTTCGGCATCGCCCCCCTGGCCTCCCGAAATCATATCCGTATTTTCCCCGGCATGCCGTCCCAGTGGAAAGAGGCGAGCCTGGAAAACATTACGGTGGGAAACAATACCCTTTCGGTGTTCTACCGCCGTCTGGAAAACGGGCGCGTGCACCTGAAAGTAACCCAGACTGAACCGGACTGGATCCTGGAATTTCCCTCAGGCCAGGCTGGCCAGGATCCCCTGGACATACGGGTCGGAGTGCCAGGGACAGACGAGGAAGGGAAACCACGGGTTACAGCCAGCGGAGGCGTGCTGGAGCTCATATACGGGGAAGCGGGTCGATGAGTCGTTTCGGGAACACCCCTTACACGGTGGAGGAAGCTACCCGGCGCATGCAGCAATACTGTGCCTATCAGGAGCGCTGCCACCAGGAGGTCGTGCAGAAACTGAAGCAGATGCGCATGATCCCACAGGCCATAGACGCCATTGTGGTGCACCTGATCGATGCCGGATTCCTCAATGAAGAGCGCTTTGCCAGGGCCTTTGCCAGCGGCAAATTCCGGCATAAGCACTGGGGGAGGCTGCGCATCAGACGTGAGCTCAGGGCCCGGGGGATCGGTCAGTTCCTGATAAGCCAGGCCCTATCGGACATATCTGATAACGCCTACCAGGAAACGCTTGACAAGCTGGTGGAAAAAAAACTGCTGGAATGGGAAGGCCATCCGCCGGTGGTGCTTGCCCAGAAGCTATACCGCTATCTTACCTACCGCGGTTGGGAAAACGAGCTGATCCGCGACCGAATCGACCCGCTGTTCGACACGCCTTAGGCCGCTTTGCCCGCAGCTTTCAGCTGGCGATGGGTTCGCTCAATGGCCTGATTGTTTTTCCAGTCGATCCAGCTCTGTCCCTTCATCCGCCGCATCAGGTTGTCAAAATGGCGCATCACGAAGATATTGTAGAACGCCCGGCTCAGATTGGCAGGGTTCCGGGCCAGGGCCCGCAGGCTCATGGAGAACCCGGGGGTCAGGTAACGCATGTAGTGCCAGTAACCCTCTGGCATATAGAGAACCTCTCCGTGATTGAGTTCTGCCCGAAAGCCCTTGACGCGGCGCAGGGCCGGCCACTGCTCCAGGTCCGGATCGGCGAAGTTGATCGACTCGTGGGTAATGAGCGAATGCGGCACTTTGTAGAGGAATTTGTTCTCTGTTTGCGAAAAGAGGATACACTCCTTTTTCCCCTCGAAATGAAAGTGGAAGATATTGGCCAGATCGATGTCGTAATGCATGAAGGTAAAGGAATCTTCCCCTCCAAAAAACAACATGGGCAATCCCTTCAGGAGCGGCAACCCGAAGTCGGGGTACTCGAAATCCTGTTGCAGCTGGGGCACCTCTTTGAGGATGTTCCAGAGGAAAATCCGGTACCGGGTCGGCTGCCGCTTGAGCAAATCGATGTACTCGCTCATGCGCATTTGGGCATGCGGCTCGTTAAATCCGTCGCGGAAGTCTACCGGGCGGTCGTCGTACAGGGGTACTATTTTGTCCCCGGCCATCTGTCGCATGTAATCCAGGTTCCATTTGGCATAGGCCGGCCAGGCCTCCGTGGCCTTCTCGATTACCACGGGCCTTTGGGGTTTGTAGTAATCCCTTAGGAAGGTCTCCTTGGAAAGGGCACTTACCCTGGGAATATCTTGCAGGTCCAAAACGCAGCAGGTTAAAGGAATTTCAAAGGTAAGAATCCTTATAAAATCCTTTCATTTTTTTTACGCGGCCCTCAGGTGTCTCCGCCTTTGCGCTGGCGGGCCCGCTCGTTGCGCTCTATAGTGTGGCCCGGACGCGTCCACCGCGGTTTTTCACCCAGCGGCCCGAGGCTCGACTGCGCGGCTTCCACAGTGGCCGGTTGCGCCTTTTTAACAAAAGGCTGCTGAGGCTGCAAGCCCAGCTGCCGGAACATTTCCATGTCTTCGCTGACATCCGGGTTGGGGGTGGTGAGCAATTTATCCCCGGCAAAGATCGAATTGGCGCCCGAGAGGAAACAGAGGGCCTGGCCTTCACGGCTCATCTGGGTGCGGCCCGCTGAGAGTCGTACCTGGGTTTGTGGCAGAACAATCCGGGTAGTGGCCACCATGCGCACCATTTCCCAGATGGAAACGGGTTCCATGTCTTCCATGGGGGTGCCGGGCACGGCAACCAGCGCATTGATGGGCACCGATTCGGGCTGCGGATCGAGGGTGCTCAGGGCCACGAGCATCCCCGCCCTATCGGCCAGGCTTTCCCCCATGCCGATGATGCCCCCGCTGCAAACCGTCACGTTGGTTTTGCGCACATTGGCAATGGTATCGAGGCGGTCCTGATAGGCCCGGGTGGAAATAACGTCCTGGTAGTACTCCTCCGAGGTGTCCAGATTGTGGTTGTATGCATAAAGCCCTGCTTCGGCCAGCCGCCTGGCCTGGTTTTCGGTAAGCATCCCCAGGGTACAGCACACTTCCATGTCGAGCCGGTTGATCGTGCGGACCATCTCCAGCACCTGGTCGAATTCGGGCCCGTCCTTCACATTGCGCCAGGCAGCCCCCATGCAAACCCGCGAGCTCCCGGCCGATTTGGCCCGCAGGGCCTGGGCCTTGACCTG
>DATIPV010000432.1:0-2465 GCA_035471525.1 Robiginitalea sp. | reverse complement strand
CAATCATTTGCAGGGATTCATTAACCGGGATAATATCGCGCAGGGCGTGCATAATCGCCGTAAAAACCCGGGCCGCTCTGTCGGTATCCTCGCCAAAGGCCATGTGCCTGGCGTATTCCTTCAAAAAGGCGTTCCCTTCATGGGCGAATTGATCGAAATGTAAGGCCATGATTCAGATTTTAGAATTACCCTTACAAGATCTGCCCTTTGGCCGGCCTGTGAAATGATCTGGATCAGCCCCAAACGGGCCCGCCTGGGTCGATGTTACGCCCTCAGAGCAGGTTCAGCGCCAGTTCGGCCATGGTGCCAAAGGAACGCTCGCGCTCCTGCGAACTGGTGCGCTCGCCCGTGATCAGGGAATCGGCAACCGTGAGTATGGACAGCGCCTCAATCCCATGCCTGGCAGCCAGGGTGTAGAGGCCGGCGGTCTCCATCTCCACGCAGAGCACCCCGTAACGGGTCCAGGCGGCATAGGCCTTCGAATCGGGGGGGTAGAAAGTGTCGGCCGAAAGCACGTTGCCGGCTCGGAACGGCAGCTCGTTCTGGCGGGCGTAATCGGCTGCCCGCAGGAAGAGGGAAGCCGTGGCGGTCGGGGCAAAATCGGCAAAGGGGAATTCAGTTCTGTTGATGGCCGAAGTGGTCGATGCGGCCAGGGCCAGTATCAGTTCCCTCAGGGCCAGGTCGGGTTGCAGGGCCCCGGCGGTGCCGGTCCGGATAATGCGTTGCACGCCGTATTCGGCGATCAGTTCGTGGTAGTAGATCAGGGCAGAGGGGATTCCCATGCCGCTTCCCTGCACCGAGACGCGCTGCCCCCGGTAACGCCCCGTATACCCCAGCATGCCCCTGACCCGGTTGTAGCAGACGGGTTCTTCCAGGTAGCTCTCTGCGATCCACTGGGCCCGCAAGGGGTCGCCGGGCATCAGGACGGTTTCGGCTATGTCTCCCGGCCGGGCAGAAATATGTACACTCATGAGGTTCTTTTTAGATAGGCGTCCATCAGGGCCAGACCCGAGGAGGTCCCCAGTCGGTCTGCCCCTGCTTCGATAAAGGCCAGGGCGGCTTCCAGGTCGCGTATGCCCCCCGAGGCCTTTACCTGCATGCGGTCTGCTGCCAGGCTTTTCATCAGGCGCACGTCGGCCAGGGTGGCCCCGCCCTTCCCGAAGCCGGTCGAGGTCTTGACGAAGTCCCAGCCCGCATCGAGGGCCAGGTGGCAGGCTGCCTTTTTCTCGGGATCTTCCAGGTAACAGGTCTCCAGGATCAGCTTGAGCACGGCATCCGGGGCAGTTTCCCGCAGCAACCGCAGCTCTGAGGCAATGGCCTTCAGGTTGCCGGCTTTCATCCAGCCCAGGTTCAGCACCATGTCCAGCTCGTCGGCCCCTGCCAGGATGCAGGCCTCGGCCTCGCACAGCTTGGCCTTTGTAGCGGCAGCCCCCAGCGGGAAACCGACCACGGCAGCCAGGGAAACGCCGCTTCCGCTCACCATTTCGCGTGCGGTATCCAGGTTGCAGCCATGCACGCAAACCGCCCTGAAGCTGTGATCCAGTGCCTCCCGGCACAGCCGCACGATTTCAGGTTCGGTGGCCAGGGGGCTGAGCAGGGTGTGGTCGATATACGAGGCCAGCGGCCTGGCGGGCTGCCGGGGCCCTGTGGGTTCTTCGGATTGCATGGGGCAAAGGTAGCGAACTTGGCCCAGAATCGGAAGGTCTCGGGGGGCCGAAGCGCCGGTTTTGAACTGACCTATATCATAGGGGACCGTCGGGGGGCATACTACCTTTAATTGCAACTAAACGCCCTGTGCGATGAACACCATCCTGATACCCACCGATTTTTCCAGGAACGCCTGGCACGCTATCTCCTATGCCCTGATGTTCTTCAAGGACGAAACCTGCACCTTTTATCTGCTGCACACCTATTCCCCGGCTTTCTACCGCATGGACTACATGATGGGCGGGCCGGAAGTGAGCGCCATTCCCGACGTGGGGGTGGATATCTCCCTGATGGGCCTGGAAACCACCCTGGCCGAATTAAAAAAGGAATTCCCGAATCCCAGGCACCGTTTTGAGATCCTTTCCTCCTTCAACACCCTCACCGATGAGGTGCGCGACCTAACGCGCCGCAAGGGGATCGATCTGGTGGTTATGGGGACCAAGGGGGCCAGCGGGGCCAAACAGCTGTTCCTGGGATCCAACACGGTGTTCGTGATCCGCAAGGCGGAGGTGCCCGTGCTGGTGGTCCCGGAAGACGTGCCCTACCACCCGGTGCGCACCGTGCTCTTTCCGAGCGACTACCTGAGCCGGTACAAGGCCGACGAACTGCAGCCCGTATTGCATATCGCCCGCATGCACCAGTCGCGGTTCATCCTGCTGCACGTGCGCGAGAACAGCGGCCTTTCAAATGCCCAGAAAGACAACAAGGCACACCTGGAGCGTTCCCTGGAGGAACTCGACTACGAGACCATAGAGGAA
>DATIPV010000431.1:0-4165 GCA_035471525.1 Robiginitalea sp. | reverse complement strand
AAGTTCTGTACATCGCTGTCGAAATATCGGGTCGGATCGTTAAAGGAGGTGCGCCCGTAATTGATAAAAGCGTTCAAGGTAGGCAGCGCCTTGCTTTTTGCGAGTTTCAATTCGTAGTACCGCTGCTCGTTATAATTCAGGGCCAGTTTGTAATCGACGTTGTTCTCGAGGGTAAAGGCTGTTTCCAGCAGCTCAATCTGCGTTTGCTGTTGCACCAGGTCGTCGAGGTCTTGCGTGAGCCCGGTGGGATGGTCGAGCGGGAGCCCCATGATGGTGTTGAGCATCTGCAGGGTAATCTGCGACATGCGCAGGGAATTGGTCAAAAGATTTTGCAGGGAGGAATAGGTGATCTGCAACTGCTCTACGGCTTCTTCCTCGGCCAGCCCGTTTTCGAACAATTTCTGGGTTTCGTGGAGATTCTTTTCCACCGCATCGATGTTCCTCTGCAAAATGATTGCGCTCTCCCGGGCCAGCAAAACATTTCCGTAGGCTTCCACAACATTTTGCCTGACCTCCTGGTCCGTTTTTTCCTTGTTGTTCTGGCTGTAGCGCATAAAGGCCTGGGTGGCCTGCACCCCCACAATATATGAGCCGTCGAATATTTTCTGGCGGAGGGTAGCCGTAGCCACGGTGCTGCGAGGCGGGCCAAAGGTCAACGGGATGAAGGTGCCCGGCTCCCCGCCGAAAAATTCTGCGGGGACCAGCGATACAGGCTGCTTGATCTGATCCTGGTAGCTAACCGTCCCGTTAATCTGGGGAAGACCGGTGGCGATGGTTTCCCATTTCTGCTTTTGGGCATCTACCAGGTCGCGGCCGGCGTTCACCGCGCTGTAGTTGTGCTCCAGGGCGTAGGCTATTGCTTCTTCCAGGCTGAAACGCACCGGTATTTCCTGGGCCGAAACAGATACAAGGGAGAGCCATGCGATGGAACAGGAGGTAAAAAAACGCATTTATTCGTGGTTTGAGTTGATGATCTTATTTAGTACGGTTCGTCCCCTGGGGGTTACAATGCCCCTGAGATGGTACTCCAGGTATATGTCCATCAGGTGCACCATGGGGAAGGTATGCCTGGGGAACAGGTTGTCGTCTTTAAGGCTGCTGACCCCCGCAAAATAGATGCGCCATACGAATTCGGCATTGAGGTCTTCCCGGTAGATACCCATTTCCATGCCCCGGTGTATGTTGGTCAGCACGCAATCCTGCATGACCTCAAACTGCTTTTTGAGCAACATGTCGCTGATTTTCGGATAATACTTTTTGAGCTGATACTGGGGGGATGCCTTTTCGTTTTTGAGGTTGAGCAGGGCAAACTTCTTGACCTCATAGATCTCTTCGATCGGATTCATGCCCTGGTTGCAGATACAATCAATCCCGTGTACGATTTGGTTGAATAGCCTGATGGCGCATGCTTCTACCAGGGCCGTCTTATTGGAGAAATGGGCGTAGATGGTTTTTTTGGAAATGCCCATGTGCTCGGCCAGATCGTCCATGGTAACGCTCTTGAAGCCCAGGTTCAGGAATAATTCGCTGGCGGTATCGATAATTTGGTCTTTCATGGGAGTTCAAAAGTACGTTGGAAACTTTTAGAACAAAAAAAGTTTCCAACGTTTTACAATTATTTAACATTGTCGGGGTACCGCACCGGCAGGCTTCTATGGTCAATCTTCCGATTGCCTGGCGAGATTGTCCCGGTCACTTGGAAACAGAGCGGTCAATACCTTATTTTTGGGGCATGATCGAATCCATATCCCACTACCGGGAAGTTTTCCTGGACCACCTGGCCGCCAAGCAGCACTTGGGTGAGCCCTCCGGCCTTTACGACCCCATTCGCTACATCCTGGAGATGGGGGGCAAACGCATGAGGCCCGTGCTGGTACTCCTGTCGGCAGATTTGTACGGGGCACCCCTGGAATCTGCGCTGCCAGCCGCCATGGCGGTTGAAGAATTCCATAATTTTTCCCTGGTCCACGACGACATTATGGATGCAGCACCTTTACGGCGGGGCCAGGCCACGGTACACCGCAAATGGGATACCAATACAGCCATACTCTCCGGGGATGCCATGCTGATTAAGGCCTATCAGCACCTGGAGGCTTATCCGCCCGAGGTGTTCAAGCCCTTGTCCATCCTTTTTTCCCAAACGGCCCTGCAGGTCTGCGAAGGCCAGCAGTACGACATGGATTTCGAGAAACGCGACGATGTAACCCTGCCGGAATACCTCCGCATGATCGAATACAAAACAGCGGTGCTCCTGGGCTGCGGCCTTCGGATGGGGGCGCTGGTGGGAAAGGCGCCCATGGCAGAACAAAAGGCCATTTATGATTTCGGGATTTCCCTGGGAATCGCCTTCCAGCTGCAAGACGATTACCTCGACGCCTTCGGCAATCCGGAAACCTTTGGCAAGCAGGTGGGAGGCGATATTATCGAGAACAAGAAAACGTACCTGTACCTGCAGGCCCTGGGGTCTGCCCCGGAAGCAGAGGCCCGGGAATTGCGCGACCTGTACACTATAAAACCGCATGACCCCCAGGCCAAGGTGGAACGGGTGTGCCAGCTGTTCCGTCAGTGCGGGGCCGATACGGCCACGCAGGCCCGGATCGCGGAATACACCGGCCGCGCCTTCGGCCAACTCGGCGAATTGTCGGGGAATCCTTCGGCCAAATCGGCCTTGCGCTCTTTTGGGGAGTGGCTGCTCAGGAGAGACTTTTGAGCAAGGTCCGCCAGGCGGCCGCCAGGAACATCCCTTTCGGACAGGCAGCGATAACCCGCAGGTCTTCGCCCGGGGAAGTTTGTTCGTGCAGGAACCGTAGGATGAGCGGCGCCGGCAGCTTCCCGAACATCCCGCTGAAAATAAGGCTGCCGCGGTCATTTTTCCGGTAAAGCACTTCCAGCATCACCAGGTCGTAGTACCAGAATCGATCTTTGCGCGCCATGCGCAGCTCCCCCCCTGATTTTAAAGACTCAATGAGCCGGTCCGTTTTCTGGACGCTGCTCCAGAAGGTGTATCCGGTGCTCGGCTTCGCCCAGCCCCCGGCAATGCCGATATGCGTAATGCGGGGGCTGTCTGCGGCGCTGAAATCATTGCAGGTCATCGGAATGCTGCCTTTTTCCCGTTCCAGGATTTCGTACTCGGCGCAGCCCAGGGTCTCTTCCAGGTATTCGGCCAGGGCTGCCTCGTATTCGGAATCCGGGAGCAGGGATTCCGAAAACAGGGTGTATTCCACCAGAGCTTCGTCAGAGCTGAAAGGCAGTATGTACATAAACCGGGTATTGCCCCGTTGTGCAACCCCGAAGTCCATAAAAGTTGGGGTAGATGCCTCGAAAAGAGGGCGACTCGTCTTAACCTGCCACCCTATAAAATGCTGTTTCAGTACCGGATACGGCCTCATCAGGGGGCCGAGGTCCTTAAAGAGTACGCTGCTGAACACCTGGGTTGCCCCGAAGTTGCCCCTGGCGGTGCGAACCAGTACCCCGTCTGTGCCTTCTTCCAGGGCCTCCACCCGGGCCTCAATGAGTTCAATATTGGGAAAAGACCGTACCCGACCGTACCATTCCCGGTAAAAGTCGGCGCCACGGAGCATCTTGTAGCGCAACGGGGCGATGGACTGGCAGGTATCGCCGGCAGCGTCCCTGAAACGCAGCCGATCCCACTGCCGGAACAACAGGGGGTCGAAGCGACCTTCCCCGGCCTCCCAAAAACACCAGGTTCGGTCGTTTTCTTTGGCAGGATCGGCCTCGATAAGGGCGATGCCCTTTGCGGCGAACCAGGGATCTCTTCCCATGGCTTCGGCAAGCAGCAGGCCGGAGGCGCCCCCTCCGATAATGATATAGTCGAATCTCTGCATGTGTCTGCCCGGTAGCGGTTCAAAAATACGAATTCAGCCAGACCCCGGGGCTGGCCTTCCGGCATTAAAAAAACCGGCCCTGCTCGGGCCGGTTCAAAGGGGTTGCAGGCGGTTACTGGCCGCTCTGGCTCCAGGGCGGGACCACCCCGTTCGAGCGGGCATAGGCAATAAGCTGGCCCTTGTGTTCGGCATTGTGCTCCAGAATAAGCATAAGCGCCCCAATGCGGGTCTGTTTCATAAAGCCCAGGTCGACCTCTTCCCCGAAGGAAGCGGGGTCTACCATCTGGACCTTCTCCAGGATGAAAGCGGACGACTTCTTA
>DATIPV010000430.1:0-9256 GCA_035471525.1 Robiginitalea sp. | reverse complement strand
CCAGCCGTATTCATCCGTCGGTATGCCCAGGTGCTCCCGGTACCAGGCTTTGATCTGGTCCGGGTCCTCGGCCTTGAAGAAAAAACCGCCCAGGCCTGTTACGCGCTTTTTCATGGGGAAATCTTGATCATATTTGACTACTAAAAGGTACGTAATTTTCAGCCGATGCACAACACGGTCTCCCCGTTTCCCCGGGGGACCATAAACCCCGATAGGCCGCAGCTTCCCTGCAGCGCGCTTCACGGGCACGGTCTGCCGTCGGACCGTACAGGGGCAAGGGCAAAAAGGCCTGCTCTCAGCCGCTCATCTCCTCTTGACGTTTTGCTCGTACAGGGCTATCCATTCGGTCACGCTCATCTTGCCGGCCAGTTCCCCGATCAGGTCAAAGGGGATGCGCTGCGGCTTTTTGAACCGGATGCAGCTTTTTCCCATGTCGGGTTTGCCGATCCCCAGTTTTCCGTAGGCTTCCAGGAACCAGCGCTGGATCTCCGGGTCGGCGTAGACCGCACTGCTGTACACGGCGATAAAATTTTTCTGGGAAGCGATATTCATAAACGGCAGCGGCAGTTTCGGGTCGCAATGGTACCCGGCCGGGTACAGGCTGTGTGGCACCACGTAGCCGATCATGCCATAGCTCATGGTCTCCTCGAACCCGGCGGGCAAATGCCTGCGAATAACGTTTCGCAGCCGCTGAACGGCTTCTTTCCGGTCTTCAGGGAGTTGCGCTGTATACTCTTCCGGGCTGTTGGCGTTGTATTTCACGGTTTCAGGGTTTTGTAGTGGGCTTCTATTTTTGCCACGATGGTGCGGGCGAGTTTTTCCCTGCTCTCCACGCTCCATCCGGCCACGTGCGGGCTCAGCAGCACGTTGGGTGCCGCGATCAGGTACCGGAAAGCCGGGGGCATGCCAGCTGGCCCGAAGAGCGACTCGAAAGACGATTTTTCGTATTCCAGCACGTCCAGGCCCGCCCCGAGCACCCGGCCCGAACGGAGCCCTTCCACCAGGTCTTCGGTGCGCACGCACTTTCCCCGGGCGGTATTCAGCAGCCAGAAGGGCTTGCGGAAAGACTCGATAAAGGAACTGTTTACCATCCCGACAGTTTGGGCAGTCTCCGGCACATGGAGGCTTACCACGTCGCAGCGTTCGCGAAATTCTGCCAGGGTCACCTGCAGGGCGTCGGAGTCTCCAACCCCCGAAACGATGTCGTAACAGAGCGTTTCGACCTCGAACCCCCTGAGCTTCCTGGCGAATGCCTTTCCCATATTGCCGTACCCGATTATCCCCACCGTTTTGCCGCTTAGTTCGTGCCCGCGGTTGGCTTCGCGCTGCCACAGCCCGCGGCGCACTTCGGCGTCGGCCGTGTGCAGTTTGTTCATCAGGGACAGCAGCATGCCCAGGGTGTGCTCCCCCACGGCATTTCGGTTCCCCTCGGGGGCGGCAGCCAGGAACACGCCCTTGCTTCGGGCGTATTCGGCATCGATGTTCTCCAGGCCGGCCCCTACCCGGCCGATGAATTCCAGGCGGGTGGCCCGGTCCAGGAATTCGGCGTCTATGGGAATACGGCTGCGGATGATCACCCCTTCATAGCCTCCGATCTTGTCCAGTATTGCCTGGCGCGGGCTTTCAAAGTCGGCCTCGTTGCGGAACCCTAGGGCGGCGAGCCCGTCTTCCAGGCAGGGATGGTTGGTGTCGAGGTGGAGTACGCGCTTCACGGCTTAAAAGTATTAATCGGCCAGGTTTTATACTTCCTAAGGTACGGCATTAGCATACAACCTGTATGATGCAGGCCCCGGGCCCCTCAGATTTCCGGGTAGCGGGTGCGGGTTCTGGCATCCTTCACCCTGCCCGTGTGGGCGGTGCTTTTTCGTTCGAACAACAGCAGGTGGACTTCCTCTCCTGCGGTCGTCTTCGGGCAGTGTTCCACCCCCTTGGGCACCACGATAATTTCGCCTTCCCGAACGGTTTCGGTCCGGTCCCGGAACTGCATGTACAGGGTTCCTTTCAGCACCTGGAACAATTCGTCTTCCTCATCGTGGGCGTGCCAGACGAATTCGCCCCCGATTTTGGCAAGCAACACCTGCATGTCGTTCACCTCGGCAATCCGGCGGGGATGCCAGTGGTCGCTGAAGCGCTGTAATTTCTCCTTCAGGTTGACGGGTTTCATGGGCAGGAAGTTTAGGGTGCGGGCTTCAGATCCCGAGAATCAGCTTGGCGATCGAAAAATAGATGAGGATCCCGAAAATATCGTTGCTCGTGGTAATGAACGGACCCGTTGCGATGGCCGGGTCGATGCCTCTCTTATGCAGGAAAAGAGGGATGAAGGTGCCGATGATGCCCGCCACGACGATTACGGTGATCAGGGATATCGAAATGGCAAAAGCCGCCGGGAAACTCCCTTTCCACAACCAGGTGAACAAAAGAAGCACAGATGCCAGGATCAGCCCGTTCAGGGAAGCCAGGAACATCTCTTTGATCAGGCGGTTGCTTATGCTGCCTTTCAGGTCGTCATTGGCCAGGCCCTGCACGATGATGGCGCTCGACTGCACTCCCACGTTGCCTGCCATGGCCGCGATCAGGGGCGTAAAGAAAAAGAGGACCGCATGCTGGGAGATCAGGGCTTCGAACCCGCCCATAATGGCAGCTGCGCCTACGCCACCAATCAGCCCCAGGAAGAGCCAGGGGAGCCGGGCCCGGGTCAGCACCCAGATGCTGTCGTCGGCCTCCACGTCTTGCGAGATCCCCGCCGCCAGCTGGTAATCCTTGTCGGCTTCTTCCCTGATTACGTCGACGATGTCGTCAATGGTGATCCGGCCCACCAAACGGCCGATCTCATCTACTACCGGGATGGCTTCCAGGTCGTATTTGGACATGATCTTGGCCACTTCTTCGGGTTTTTCATTCACCGTCACACGGTCTACCTTGGGGATATAAATGTCCCGGATCGGGGAGCGGGTAGAAGTCGTGAGCAGGTCCTTCAGGGATAGGCGCCCCTTGAGTATCCCCTCGTCGTCGACCACATAGATGGAATGCACCCGGGTCACGTTTTCGGCCTGGTGCCGCATTTCCTTGACACAGGTAAGCACGTTCCAGTTTTCGTTTACCTGCACCAGCTCCTTGGCCATGAGGCCCCCGGCAGAATTCTCGTCGTAGCGCAGCAGGTCCACAATGTCGCGGGCGTGCTCCCGGTCGGTTATTTCGGAAATAACCTCCTGCACGATCTCCTTGGGCAGTTCGGCGACGATGTCGGCGGCGTCGTCGGTATCGAGCTCTTCCAGTTCCCCCGCAATTTCCTTGGAGGAAAGGTTTTTGAGGATGGCCTCCCGCACGTCGTCATCCAGTTCGGTGAGCACGTCGGAGGTCTTGTCGCTGTCGAACAGCTTGATCAGATAGGTGGCGTGGTCGGTGTCGAGCTCGTTGATGATCTCGGCCACATCGGCATAGTGCACCTCTTCCAGCAGGCTGTGCAGGGAGGCGTTCTGGCTGTTCTCGATCAGCTCCCCGATCTCTGCCAGCAGCTCGTCTGTGAGTTTAAAGGGTGTCATGCGCGATCCTCTTGGCCAGCGCTATAAATTCCGGAACTGACAGTTGTTCCGGGCGCCGGTCAAAGATAGCATCTTCTGCGAGATTATCAGAAATCCGCAGGCTTTTTAGACTGTTTCGCAGGGTTTTGCGGCGCTGGTTGAAGGCGGTTTTCACCAGGGTGGTCAGCGCCTTCTCGTCCCAGTCGGGAAGGGTGTCGTCGCGGCGGAGCAGCCGAATGACCCCCGAATCTACCCTGGGGGGCGGATCAAATACGTGCGGGGGCACGGTAAAGCAGTACTCCGCCCGGTAGTAGGCCTGGGCGAGCACCGACAGGATGCCGTAGACCTTGCTTCCCGGGCCGGCGCAGATGCGCTCTGCCACTTCTTTCTGGAACATGCCGCTGAAGACGGGAATACGGTCCCGGTGCTGCAGCAGCCTGAAGACGATCTGGGTGGAGATGTTATAGGGGAAATTTCCGGTGAGGGCAAAGGGTTCCCCATCGAACAGGGGGTTCAGGTCGAGTTTCAGGAAGTCGGCCTGTAAAACACGGAACGACTTGTAAGGCAGGTTTTTCGTGGCGATTTCGAGCGGGAACACCTCTTGCAGGTAGCGTACCGATTCGGCGTCCAGCTCCACGGCAAGCAGCTCTACCGGTCGCTGCAGGAGGTATCCGGTGAGCACCCCGGTGCCCGGGCCGATCTCCAGAACGCGCATGGGGCCTTCCTCAGGCAGGGTCTGAGCGATGCGTTCGGCAACGGTCCGATCGGTCAGGAAATGCTGCCCCAGGTGTTTCTTGGCCGAAACCCCGGTAGTGCGATGGGTAATGCCCTTTTTTCTGCCCGGCTTTTGGAAGCGTTTTGCAGCACTCATGACGCTTTGCTTTTGGGAGGGGAGGCCTGGTATACCCAGGCCTGGCAGCCCGATGCCAGGCGCACCACTACGCGGTGGTACAGGGTGGTTTCATAGGCATCGGCCCGGTTCAGGTCGGCGGCGTCGACCTCCAGGCACTGCCCCTCTACGAAGCCCTTTCCCGCGGGATCCGGGCAAACCTCCGGATACCGCCCGGACACGGATCGTTCCCGCTTTTCAAAGCCCGGCAGCCGGTCGGGCCGGCCTTGCAACCGCCTCCCGAAGACCAGCTGTTGCACCTGCGGGTCAAGGAGGGTGCCGTATACGAAGAGGGGGTAGGTTTCAGGCTCCATCAGTGTTGGCTGACTAATTCCAGCTCGGTGCGGAAAGCTACGAATTTATCGCCGAAACGGTCGGTGGTCGCCTGCCTGAGGCGGGCGGCATCTTCCCGATAATACCGTTCCAACAGGTCCCGGCTCGGCGCGAGGTATTGTACGGCATAGGTGGTGCCGCCCTGCGACCCCTCTGTCAGGACCCGGCAAAAGCGGGCCTCCCCGAATTTTCCGGTGGCGAGCACCTCGGGGATATGCGTGTTTTGCATCCAGGCGACCCAGGCCTCGCGGATGGGGTCCTCGACAAGGATGGTAACATTGTATATGATCATGGCCGTACGGGGTTTAATTGACAGGATCGCCCCGCAGGCTGCGGAACTGTTTGCGTGCCTGTGGGAAATAAAAACTGTCCTGGTAGTTGTAGAGAATTTCCCGGTAGTGTTCCATGGCCTTTTCAGGCTCCCCCAGGCGGGTCCTGTAGAGCTCGGCCAGGGCAAAATGCGCATCGTCTGCCAGGATGTCCTGTGCGTAGAACTCAACAATTTTGCGGTAGCTCAGCAGGGCGCCGGAATAATCCCCGGCCGCCTCCAGAAGCCTGGCGTGCATGAGCAGGGCCTCGTCTTCGATAGCCTCCCCTTTGTGCTGCTCCAGAATCTGCTCCAGGGTACCGACGGCTTCGGCTTCCTTTTTCTGGTAAGCGAGCAGGTCTGCCCGGGCGTATTTTTTTAGGGCTGTCTGGGTGGAATCTTCCAGGGAATTGTCTGAGATGATCAGGCTCAGCTGCATGGCGTCGTTGGCGATTAGCTGGGAGGTGGAGCTGCGGAGTACCTTCAGCTGGGTAAGGGCCCAGTCGAAGTCGCCCTTGTAGAAGCTGGCCTGAGCCACCTTGTACCGCGCCTGCTGCCCCATTACGTCATTTTTCAGGCTTTTTTGCACCTGCGAGAAAAGGATCAGGGCCTCGTTGAACCGCTCGTCGTATACCAAAATATCGCCCAAATTCAATTTGAGGTAGCCCTGGGCGTATTCCGAGAGGGGCAGTTCCAGGCTTGTTTTGAGGATGGTGGCCGCTTCTTCGGGCCGGTCGTCGCGAAAGGCCAGGAAATTGGCATAGGCCACCTGCAGCTGAATGGATTGGGGCTCATAGCCGTAAGCGGCCATCAGGTCTTCGTAGGATTTGCGCGCTTGCTGCAATCCCTTTTCGGGACGCAGGCGCAAGTCGATGTCGATGCGGTGGAGCTGGGCGTTGAGCCGGCTTACCGAATCGCGGCTTTCCGAAACCACGAAGGCATAGGCCTGGTCGGCCGCCTCCAGCTCCCCGGCCTCCTCGGCCAGGCGTCCCAATTCGCTGATCCGGTCCAGGCCGGCCTCGGGAACCCTCCTGTAAATGGCCTTCTCCTGGCTAAAGGCTGCGGCGAATTGGCCCTGTTGCACCATCAGCCAGCTGAGCAGCTCATTCCAGGCGGGGTCTGGGGATTTCTGGGCCCTCCCCAGGAGCACCCTCCTGAGGAGCTGGTTGTTCTCGGCCTGCGGGTCGGTGCCTATAAAGGCCTCCAAAGCGCGCAGCACATTTTGTTTGGCCGTCGGCCGCTGGGCCAGCAGGTCCATATAGGCGTCGAACATTTCGGATATCTGGCCCTGCTCCCCGTAGATCTGCGCGATCTGGAAGCTGAAATCGAGTTCGGGGTTGAGCTCCATGGCCCGCCGGTAGGCCTGCAAGGCGTAATCCAGCAGGGTGTAGCGCTGAAACTTGAACCCGATGCCGTACCCCATGTTGGGATTCGTTTCGATGGCTTCCAGCGCCTTGCGGTACCAGATCTCCGATTCGGAGGGCTGGTCCATCAGCAGGTAGGTATACCCCAGGTCGATGTATACGCTCGGATAGGCCGTTCCCGAGTCTATGCGCGATTTCAGGAAATCGATCGCCTGCTGGTAAGCCTGCAGCTGCTGGTAACAATTCACCAGGCTTTCGGCGTAGTCGGTTCTGCCGGGATTGGACTGGACCAGTCTTTCGTAGAATACGACGGCCTTGTCGAAATCCCCGTCGCTGAAATACCTTTTGGCCAGGAAATCTTCCTGCGACCACAGGTTGCAGGCGACAAAAAACAGCAGGTAACAGATAAGGCGCATAACTGCCGGGCTTTTTACAAAGATACGAACTTAGCGGCCGCTTGCTGCCGGGGCCTTGCGCAGGCAGAGTCCTAGTCCCCGATGCGCCGGAAGCCGGTATACGGGACCAGCACCTCCGGGATGCCGATGCCGTCGGCGTCCTGATAGTCTTCCAGAATGCCCGCCAAAATGCGTGGCAGGGCCAGGGCACTGCCGTTCAGGGTATGCGCCAGCTGGGTCTTGTTGTTGGCATCTCGGTAGCGCAGCTTCAAGCGGTTGGCCTGGTACGATTCAAAATTTGAAACGGAGCTCACCTCCAGCCAGCGTTCCTGGGCAGCCGACCAAACCTCGAAATCGTAGGTCAGGGCCGAGGTAAAGCCCATGTCGCCCCCGCAGAGCCGCAAAATGCGGTAGGGGAGCCCCAGTTCCTCAAGCAGGCCCTTTACATGAGCGACCATCTCGTCCAGCGCCTGGTAGGATCCCTCGGGCTGTTCGACCCGCACAATTTCGACCTTGTCGAACTGGTGCAGCCGGTTCAGGCCCCGCACATGGGCCCCGTAGCTGCCTGCTTCCCGTCTGAAACAGGGCGTATAGGCCGTGTATTTCAGCGGCAGCTCGGCACGATCGAGGATCAGGTCGCGAAAGAGGTTGGTTACGGGAACCTCGGCGGTCGGAATCAGATAGAGTTTGTCTTCTTTGAGCTCGTACATCTGCCCTTCCTTATCGGGCAATTGCCCGGTGCCAAAGCCGGAAGCCTCGTTCACCAGGTGGGGCACCTGTACCTCCTGGTACCCGGCCCCGGTATTGCGGTCGAGGAAATAGCTGATCAGGGCGCGCTGCAGGCGGGCACCTTTTCCTTTGTAGACCGGGAACCCTGCCCCGGCAATCTTTACCCCGAGTTCAAAATCGATCAGGTCGTATTTTTTGGCCAGTTCCCAATGCGGCAGGGCTCCTTCGCCCAGGGTAGGGACCGTCCCTCCCTGGTGCACTACCTGGTTGTCGGCGGCGTCCTTCCCGGCGGGCACCGACTCATGGGGTGCGTTGGGCACCTGGTACAGCGCTTGTTGGAGCGCCTCGGCTGCCTCGCCCAGCGATTCCCCCAAAGACCTGGAAGTTTCCTTCAGGCGGGCCGATTCCTCTTTGAGCGCCTGGGCATCGGCGGCCTTGCCCGCCTTAAAGAGGTTCCCGATCTCTTTGGAGAGCCGGTTGGCCTCGGCCAGGGTGTTGTCGAGCTGCAGCTGCAGGTTCCTGCGACGTTCGTCCAGGTCCAGGATTTCGTCGAGCATCGGCCGGGCGTCCAGCCCTCTTTTCGCAAGGGCTTCCGCAATGCGGTCCACATCTTCCCGAAGGGTCTGTAATGGCAACATTACTGTTGGATTTAAGCCGCAAAGTTAGCGAACTCAGGGCAACTTTGCAGGCCGGTATGCAAAAAGCCCGGCCGTTCCCTGCCGGGTTGCGGTCAGGGTGCCTCGGGCGATTCGGCAGCCTGCCCCGGCCAGCCTGTCGGTTCCGGCAGGATCCATCGGTGGTGGCGCAAAGGGTCCCAGGGTTCGGAGGCGAGGTCTACCGTTTCGTCGATGAAGGGATAGAAGGGCCGGCGGTTGATCCGGAGCCGGCCCCGTGCATAGACGGCCACTTCGTGCCCCTCGGCCGCGTACTTCTCTTTGAGGCGACGGGCGAACTGCCAGATGAAGTCGGGATACGCCATTACCTTTTCCTTCTGGTCGGGGGTAAGGTAATCGTCCAGGCGAACAGCCTCTTTAAAACCCGTGCGCAGGTCTTCTACCCGGAAGCGCAGGTCGCCCTGCCGGGTGCGCAACATCATGCGCCAGCTCAGCCGGTGGCCTTCCTCGGTCCAGAGCACGTCCCCCTTTATTAAGTGGTGCCGGAGAGGCAGGGCCAGCTGCAGCGCCAGGTAGAGCCCCATTCCCCAGACGATGGCAGCGGCCCCCTTCGGAATTCGGAATTCCCGGGGCTGGGGGGCCGGTTTTTTGGGAAAAAAGCGCCTGCGGACAAGTTCCGGATCGAAAAAGAACACCATCAGGGCCAGGGAGAGAAAGGGGAAGATGCCCACCTGGATTACAACGGCGTTGAAAAGGTGAAAGAAGACGGAAGCCCCGAAGGCGAACATGCGCGTGGGCCGCCACAGCAGCAGGGGAATGACCAGGAAATCGTAGCCGATCCCAAACCAGACCACCCCCCGGTGGACCCAGGGTTGCTGCAACAACTCCCCGATAATCGGGTAGCCCGCCTTGGGCGCCATGAGTTGCGATACAAAGCTGAGGTCGAACCAGTCGGGGTACAGCTTGGCAATGGCGGCAAAGGTATAGACGATCCAGAGCTGGGCCACCACCAGCCATTTCACATAGGCGTACATGCTGTTTTCGCCCCATAGCGGCTTGAGCCGAACATCCCTGGAAACGGCCCGGTGCGCCGGGAACAGGCAC
>DATIPV010000429.1:0-2160 GCA_035471525.1 Robiginitalea sp. | reverse complement strand
GGGGTCGCCGGCCTGTACCTGGAGGCCTCCTCCCGCAATGCGCTGGCGGTACCCGGGGAGACCGAAACGATTCATCTCGAATTGCTCAACCGCTCTGGCTGGCCGGTTACCCTGCGCTCGGTGCAACTCGACAACGGTGCCCGCCTCGACTCGGTTTTCGCCCTGGGATCCAACAAGCGCCAATCTGTAGCCCTTTCCCTGAAGATACCCGGGAACCATCCCGGCTCTGCCCCTTACTGGCTGCGGGAGACAGGGAACCTGGGCACCTATAAGATCCCCGACCCCTCTCTGATCGGGAAACCCGAAACACCCCGGGCTTTCTTTGCCCACATTGCCCTGGAGATAAATGGCGTGGCCCTGGAATTCGACCGTCCGGTGATTCACCGGTATTCCGAACCCGATAAGGGGGAATTGTACCGCGACTTCGAGGTGATTCCACCGGTTACTGCCTCTTTCGCGGAATCCGTGAAGCTCTTTGCCACCAATCACGGGCAGCAGATCCAGGTACGCGTCAAATCGAACGCCGAGCAGGTTTCGGGCGAAGTTCGCCTTGAAGCTCCCGAAGGCTGGGCGGTTAGTCCGGCCTCTGCTCCCTTTGAATTAAAGGGTCGCGGAGACGAAGGCGTCTTTGAGTTTAGCCTGCTCCCGCCCGGGTACGGCAGCCAGGGATACGTGCGACCCGTTTTAAAGGTCGGCAACCAATCCTACGATCGCGAGCTCATTACCATTGCGTACGACCACATTCCCACCCAGACGGTGCTTATGCCGGCCCGACTTCAGGTAGTGAGGTTGGAGGTCCAGAAGGCCGGGCAGCACATCGGCTATATTATGGGGGCGGGCGATGCCATTCCGGAAAACCTGGAAGCCATTGGCTACACGGTACACAAGCTGGATGTGGCCGAAATTTCGCCCGACAAACTCGCTGCGCTGGATGCCGTGGTGCTGGGAATCCGGGCCTACAATGTGCTGGACGACCTCCCTTTTAAGAATGCCCAATTGCTGCAATACGTGCATCAGGGTGGCACACTTATTGTGCAATACAATACCTCGGGACGTGGCAGTGAGGATTTCAGCAGTCTCGCGCCCTACGCACTGCGCATTTCCCGCGACCGCGTTTCGGACGAAGATGCGTATGTGACCCTGCTGAATGCCGACCACCCGGTGCTGAACTACCCGAACCGCATCGGTCCGTCCGATTTCCAGGGCTGGGTGCAGGAAAGGGGACTTTACTTCCCGGATCAGTGGGACCCGGCCTTCGAGCCCCTGCTGTCCATGCACGACCCGGGCGAGCCGGCACGTGAAGGAAGCCTTTTGGTAGCGCCCTATGGGAAAGGATATTATATTTATACGGGTTTGAGCTTTTTCCGGGAGTTGCCCGCCGGTGTACCCGGAGCGTTCAAACTATTTGCCAACATGCTTTCCGTAGGGAAGGCCCAAGACAAGACCAGCCGTGGAGATAAAGGATGAGATGAAGCAAAAAATGGTGTGGAAGCGCGAGTACACCCTCGTGCTGCTGCTGAATGTGCTTTATATTTTGCTGTTTTATTATATCATGGTTTCAAACGCGTGATATGGGAACATTAGATTGGATCATTCTTTCGGGCACCCTACTTTTTATCGTCGCTTTCGGTGTATGGCGCACCCGCGGGAGTGCCGATGTAGACGATTACGTACGCGGGGGAAAAAGGGCCAAATGGCTTACTGTGGGGCTGTCGGTAATGGCTACCCAGGCCAGTGCCATTACCTTTCTTTCCACGCCGGGGCAGGCCTTCCACGACGGAATGGGATTCGTCCAGTTTTACTTCGGATTACCCCTGGCCATGATCATCATCTGCCTGGTATTCGTGCCTATCTACCACCACCTGAAGGTATACACGGCCTACGAATTCCTCGAAAAGCGTTTCGACCTCAAAACGCGCACCCTGGCAGCCATCCTTTTCCTGATCCAGCGGGGACTGTCGGCAGGCATTACGATCTTTGCCCCTTCCATCATCCTGTCGGCCGTGCTGGGATGGGACCTCAACACCCTGAATATTATTATCGGCATCCTGGTAATCATCTATACGGTGGCGGGGGGTACCAAAGCCGTAAATGTTACGCAGAAGCAGCAGATGTTCGTGATCATGCTGGGTATGATTATGGCTTTCTTCTTTATCCTGG
>DATIPV010000428.1:0-2332 GCA_035471525.1 Robiginitalea sp. | reverse complement strand
CCCCTGGCGCAACGGAGAGGGCGACCTGGTGCGCGAAGTGGCGGAGGCATGCCGGGAATACGGACTTAAATTCGGCATCTACCTCTCTCCCTGGGACCGCAACAACCCCCATTACGGAGGTCCGGAATACGTGAAGATCTTCCACGAACAGCTCCGCGAGCTGCTTACGGGGTACGGCCCGCTTTTCGAGGTCTGGTTCGACGGGGCCAACGGTGGCTCGGGCTATTACGGGGGGGCCAACGAAACCCGCAGGATCGACAACCGCACCTACTACCAGTGGGATACCACCACCGCCCTGGTGCGCCGCTACCAGCCCGACGCCGTAATATTCAGCGACGGCGGGCCCGACATCCGCTGGGTGGGCACCGAGGAGGGCTGGGCCGGGGAGACCAACTGGAGCATCATGCGCCGGGATGAGATCTACCCGGGCTGGGACCGGTACGAAGAGCTGCGGTACGGCCACCAGGACGGCACTCACTGGCTTCCTGCCGAGGTAAATACCAGCATCCGGCCCGGATGGTACTACCACCCGGGAGAAGACCACCAGGTAAAGTCGCTGGCGCGCCTGGTGCGCACCTATTACGAATCGATCGGGCGCAATGGGAACTTCCTGCTCAACCTGCCGGTGGATACCCGCGGGCTGGTCCACCCGACCGATGCTTCGCGGCTGATGGCCCTCAGGGAGCAGCTCGACATGGATTTTGCCCGGGAGCTCGCCCGGGGCGCAACGGCCTCCGCCTCGAACGTGCGGGGCGGCGACGCCCGCTTTGCGGCCGTAAAGGCCATCGACGGCGAGGCGCAAACCTACTGGGCCACCGGAAACGGGATCCATTCGGGCTCCCTCACCCTCACTTTTCCGCAGCCAACCGAGCTCAATCGCATGCTGCTGCAGGAATACATCCCGCTGGGGCAGCGGGTCAGACTATTTACGGTGGAGGCCGAATCGGACGGCCGCTGGGTGCCTGTAGACACCCAGACCACCATCGGCTATAAACGCATCCTGCGCTTCGACCCGGTAAAGGCCTCGGCGGTGCGCCTGAACATCCTCGAGGCGAAAGGCCCTGTGGCCTTGTCGAACCTGGAGCTCTACCGGGCCCCCAACCTGCTCACCGAACCGGAGATTGAGAGGAACCGGGACGGCGTGGTGAGCCTGGCCGTTGCCGACCCGCGCGTCGCCGTTTTTTACACCCTCGACGGGAGCGAACCCGGGGCAGGCTCCCTCCCCTACCGGGGCCCTTTTGAACTGGGCGGGCCCGCCACGGTCAGGGCGGTGGCGCGCGATCCTGAAAACGGGCAGCAGACAGCCCCGGTAAGCCGCCGTTTTGACATTCCCAAGAGAGCCTGGCGGGTGGTTTCGACCCGCAGCGGGGAACCCTCGGATGCCTGGAAGCTCCTCGACGAGGATCCGCAGACGCTCTGGACCACGGACGCCGAGGGCACAGGGGCGCCGGAAGTGACTATCGATTTGGGGGCCGACTACTCCCTGGCGGGCTTTACCTACTGGCCCAGCCAGGAGCGGTACCCATCGGGCATTATTACCTCCTACGAATTCCTGACCAGCCCCGACGGCCAAAGCTGGAAGCCCGCCGCCAAAGGGGAATTCGGCAACATAGCCGGCAACCGCATAGAACAGGTGGTGCCCTTTGAGCCGGTGCAGGCGCGTTTTGTGCGCATGCGGGCCCTGAAAACCGACGGGGAAGGCCGGCAGGCGAGCTTTGCCGAGATCGGCGTAATTACCCGCTAATTCCCGCGAGGGGCCTGCGGCAGGCAAGCCGGGCAGGTCCCTAGTACAGCACGCGGAAGCGGATGGTTTTCTCGATCTCCTTGAGGTCTTTAATCACCTCTTTGTTGTAGTCTTTGTCGACATCCGTGATCACATAACCCACTTCGGGGTCGGTAGAAAGGTACTGGCCGATGATGTTCAGGTTATAGGAAGCCAGCACCCGGTTTATCTGCGCCATAATGCCGGGTACATTCGCGTGGATGTGCAGGAAGCGGTGGGCGTTTTTCTGCTTGGGCAGGCGGATATTCGGAAAGTTAACCGCGTCGACGGTGCTGCCCGAGTTGATGTACTCCATGATTTTGTTGGGCACGAATTCGGCAATGTCGCGCTGGGCTTCCTCTGTGCTGCCGCCTATATGGGGGGTCAGGATCACGTTTTCAAGGCCCTGCAGCTCGGTGGTGAAGGCACCGTTGCCGATGGGTTCCTCCGGATAAACGTCAATTGCTGCGCCCGCCAGCTTGCCGGCCTTCAGCACGGCCACCAGGGCCGGAATGTCGACCACGAAGCCCCGGGAAAGGTTTATCAGATAGGAGCCCGGCCGCATTTGTG
>DATIPV010000427.1:0-1554 GCA_035471525.1 Robiginitalea sp. | reverse complement strand
CGTGTTCCCAGGGGTAGCATATTGCTGGGGGTTCGTGCCATGGCGTGCCGGTTTTAATTCTCCTTAAAGGTACCAATAACTTGTTTATTCGCAGAAGGCTTTCTATCTTCTCGGATTGAAACCGCCCCCACCGCGGCCGGCCTGCTTTTCCGGCAACGGCCATACCAGGCCCCGCCATAGCCCTGTGTAGCCCCGTGGAGGCGATAAATACGTCCTACTTGAGTCTTCTGCAACCCTCTGTCGACCAGGTTCGCATTGTCTTCGATTCGCAACAGCTCTGGATCCTGAACCTGGCCCTGGCCCTGGTGATGTTCGGCATCTCCCTCGATATCCGGGTCTCCGATTTCAACCGGTTGCGCAAGGCCCCCAAAGCGGTCTTCGCGGGCCTTGCCAGCCAGTTCGTGCTGTTGCCGGGCCTCACTTTCCTGCTGGTTTACTGGCTCGAGCCGCAGCCGAGCTTTGCCCTGGGGATGATTTTGGTAGCTTCCTGCCCGGGCGGTAATGTCTCCAATTTTATGACCCACCTGGCAGGGGGCAATACGGCCCTTTCTGTGAGCCTGACGGCCCTGGCCACCCTGCTGGCGGTAACCATGACCCCACTGAATCTGGAAATGTGGGGCGGATGGTACGCCCCTGCCGCAGGTATCCTCCAGGAAGTAGACATAAATTTCTGGGAAATGGTTCGCCTGGTAGCCCTGCTGCTTGGACTTCCCCTGTTGCTGGGCATGGGAATCCGCGGGGTGCGCCCCGCCTGGGCGGATAGGCTCTCCCCCTTTTTCCGGGTGGGCTCCCTGCTCTTTTTTACAGGGCTGGTACTTTTTGCCCTCTGGAAAGACCGGGAAGTATTCTATGCCAATGTAGGACTGGTATTCGGAATCGTCGTGCTGCACAATGCCCTGGCTTTGCTAACGGGCTTCGGGTGGGCACGGCTCATGAAATTACCCCGGGCAGAAACGAAAACCCTTACCCTGGAGACCGGCATACAGAATTCTGGACTGGGCCTGATGCTCATCTTCACCTTTTTCGAAGGGCTGGGTGGAATGGCCCTGGTGGCCGCCTTCTGGGGAATCTGGCATCTGGTGTCCGGGCTGCTGATCGCCGGGTTTTGGAGTATGCCGCAGGCCAGGGAACAAACTGCGCGAACGCCATGATCTATTCGCTCGTAAAAAAGTTGATGCGGGTGGCACTCTACTGCTACTTCAGGGAGATCCGGTTCCATGGAATGGACCGGGTGCCCCGCGACCGCCCCGTTATGTTGCTGCCCAACCACCAGAACGCCCTGCTCGATCCACTGCTGGTCGCTGCCTGTATGAAAGGGGCGAGGCCTTATTTCCTGACTCGTTCCGACGTGTTCCAGGGCAAATTCCTGAAAGCTGTGTTTTCCGGACTCCGGATGCTGCCCGTGTACCGCCTTCGGGACGGACGGGAAACCCTGGGCAGGAATCAGGCCATATTCGACCGCTGTGCCGAGCTGTTGCACCGGGGTGAACCCCTCTTGCTGTTCCCTGAGGCCAATCACAACCTGAAAAGGCAGGTTCGGCCGCTGAGCAAAGG
>DATIPV010000426.1:0-2298 GCA_035471525.1 Robiginitalea sp. | reverse complement strand
AGGTATTCCACCAACAGGGCTGCCGCCTTGTGCGATATTTTAAGTTCGCTTCCAGAGAGGATGCGGCGTATCCATTCGGCTACCTGGTTCTCGTAGAGCTTTTTGCTCTCGAAAACCACTGCATTGCCGGCCCTGAGGGTCTTTATGAGCTTTTTGCGCTTGTCGAGGGTCTTGTACTTGTAGCAAATAACCAGAATGGTGGTGGGCTGGGGTTGCTCGGCGTAAGCGGCCAGCTGTTCAATGGTGCGGCTCAGGTGCTGGGCCTCGCGGACAATGACCACCTGGTACTCCGCCATCATGGGATACCGCTTGGCCTGGGCAATAATATCCTCGAGCGGAGTATCCCTTCCGTACAGGATTACCTGGTTGAAGCCCCGCTCTTCCTCGGTTAAGACATGATCTGCGATGTATTCGGAAATGCGGTCTATGTAGTAGGGCTCCTCGCCCATCAGAAAATACAGGGGTGCCAGCCGCCGCGCGCGGATGTCCTCGACCAGTTGTTTCACTTCATCCATAGGGAAAAATAGTGGACATTTGCAGTATGATGGATCTAAATTTTCCCAGATATCCCTTTCGCTTCAAAAGTAGGGAAAATAAACGCCTGGTCTTTGACGTGGTCCGCAAAAAGTATGTGGCCCTTCTGCCCGAGGAATGGGTGCGGCAGCACTGCCTGCATTTCCTGGTCCGCGACAAGGGATACCCGCCGGGCCGCGTACTGGTAGAGCGCAAACTTGAGGTTCACGGCCTCACCAAGCGCCTGGACCTGGCGGTTTGCGACGCCCACGGCCGTATCGAGGTGCTGGTCGAATGCAAAGCCCCCGACGTCGTCATAAACCAGGAAGTCTTCGATCAGATCGCCCGTTACAATATGGAGGCCCGGGCGCGCTACCTGATGGTCAGCAACGGCCTGCAGCACATCTTCTGCCAGATGGACTACCAGCAGCAGCGCTATGTTTTCCTGGAAGACCTGCCCGCCCACCGCGCGGAAAGAAAAGGCTGAACCGACCCTCCCTAAAAGCGGGGGCCAGACCCGGCCCATCCAAAAATATTTGTTTACTTTGTCCCCTTTCAGAATCCGGGCAGCACCCGGTTCCAATTCAGACCCGGATGCCATCGATCGCAATAGTTATTCTCAACTGGAACGGCAAGGAACTCCTGGAGCGCTTTCTGCCTTCGGTATTGCAGTTCAGCCCCGGGGCCTCGATATATATAGCCGACAATGCCTCCGAAGACGATTCAGTCGCCTTTGTCAGGACCGCCTATCCGCAGGTGAGGATCATAAAAAATGCAGCGAACGAAGGGTTTGCCGGTGGCTACAACCAGGCCCTGAAGTCTGTGGAAGAAGACCTCTGGTGCCTGCTCAATTCGGATGTGGAGGTAACCGAAGGGTGGCTTGGCCCCGTGAGACAGCTATTTGAGTCTTACCCGGAAGTGGGGATCGTGCAGCCCAAGATCAAAGACTTGTTGCGGCCCGCCTATTTCGAGTATGCCGGAGCAGCCGGCGGTTTCCTGGACCTTTTCGGGTATCCGTTTTGCCGCGGGCGAATTTTTCAGAGCCTGGAAACCGATACCGGCCAGTACGACGATGTTCGCGAGATCTTCTGGGCCACGGGCGCCTGTATGTTCATCCGGAAGGAGGTATTCCGGTCTTTGGGCGGATTTGACACGGATTACTTCGCTCATCAGGAGGAAGTGGACCTCTGCTGGAGAGCCCGCAATCGCGGGTACAAAGTAATGTATACCGGACTCTCCACGGTTTTTCACCTCGGGGGTTCCACCCTTAGCAACATGAACCCCAAGAAAACCTACCTCAATTTCCGCAATTCACTGTTTTCCATTACCAAGAACCTGCCACGGAAAAAGGCATTCCCTATAGTACTGGCCCGCTTGCTGCTCGACGCACTGGCCTGCCTGCGGTTTATTTTTCAGGGCCGCCTCAGCCACGCCCTGGCTATCGTGCGGGCCCACTTTAGCTACTACCGACAGGTGAGGCGCATGCTGCGCAAACGGGAAAAGGTTCGTTTTGTTAAAAAATATTATGCCACAACATCCATAGTCTGGAGTTATTACGTACATCGAATAAAGAATTTTAACATTTTAGTAAAAGATTAACGGATCGCTGTTATCAACACCTGGGGTTTTATATAATTTTGTTTTGTTTAACAACCCTATCAAACTTCAAATCCTTATTAAAGAAATACGCACTATGAAAAAAATGATTATCGGCTGCCTGGGCCTGGCCCTGGCGCTTTCGTCCTGTGTATCCCAAAAGAAATACGCCGAACTGGAAGCCAAGCA
>DATIPV010000425.1:0-1791 GCA_035471525.1 Robiginitalea sp. | reverse complement strand
CCAGCAATTTGGTGCCGGCCAGTTTGCAGGCAAACTCCATACTGCCCAGGATGTCCTGGTTGATGAAGTTTCCGGCAATCCGGATGCTGAAGATGTCTCCCAGCCCCTGGTCAAAGACCAGTTCGGCCGAGACCCGGGAGTCGATGCAACTCAGGATGGTGGCAAAGGGAAACTGTCCTTCTGCCGTATCGTTGACCTGCTCCAGCAGGTTGCGGTTCGCTTTGAGGTTCTGCTGGAAACGCAGGTTGCCTTCTTTCAGGAATTGCAGCGCCTTCCGGGGTGTCAGGCTGGCTTGCGTTTCGCGGGTATGTGCTTTCATAATGATTAGATTATTAGGATTATGCGGCTTTTATGGGTCATTGCCGGAAAAACTTCAGGTAATGGACCGTGCTTTCAGGGCAACGTCTTTAGGAATCTCGACGATGTGAATACCAGGTAGCGCGTATTGCGCACGTCCGGCTCAAGATACATGTTTTCCGGCAGACTATTAAGGTGCTTGGGGAGCTTGCCTTGTTAGGGCTGACCCGTTGTGAAACAGGCAAACATGAAATGCGGGGGATGTTCTGAGCCCCATGCCGAATGCGAAGGTCTGTTACCTGAATTTGTGCGTCAGATCAGAAATACGGAAGGCCTTCAGGGGGCGGAAGCACGATTTCCCCAAAGAAGTCGGAGTTGGCGAATGGGTGGGGGAAAGGACGCGCCAGGGCATCGGCCTTCCAGTTGTGTTCAAAGGAAAAAGTCCGTTCCAGGATTAGTTTTTCCTCCAGGGGATCTAATTTGACGGTTTTCCCGGACTCCTCCTCGGAAGTATTGATGGACAGGGCGATGTTCTCATCGGACTGATACAACCATGCTATGGGCGACCCGATGATGGAAAGTGCCCAGAGACCGAGCATCGCAAGAAGGAGGGGTTTAGAAGGCATGTTGTTTGTGCTTGTGGTAAAAATAACACGGTTTCTCCTGTTTATTCCAATAAAAGGTCAAAAATCCTTCAGTGGTCTCAGGGAATTCCGGGGCATCCACCCGGTCTGGCCGTCGGCCAATTCTACTTTTTGCCAGGTGTCGAGCGTGTCGAGCAGCTGGACCTTGGTCCCTTCATGCAGCACGAAGGCTTCCGTGGACCTTGGGTTCGGTTCGGAGCGGGCCGCCACCACCTCGTCGAAAACGATGGCAGGGCGATCGGCCCGGTTGGCCCTGTGCTGAAAATAGGCCATGGCGGTGCTTGCCAGCGACAGGAACAGGGCCGCTGCCCCTCCGATAAGGGCAACGCGCTTCTGGTTGGGCAGCTGCAGGGCCATAAAGAGCAGATAGCCCGCTACAAAGAGCAACATAAAGGCCACTCCCAGGTACGCCCAGGTGTCCTGGGTAAAGAAGTAGATCAGTTTGGCGTACAGGCGTTTCAGGTCGGACTCAGGAAGCGGTTGAATGGCGTCGAGGGTCATATTGCGGGCAAACCCGAGATTGTTCCGGATTTCGGGATCGTTGGGATCCAGAAGCAGCGCCTTCTCGTAATAATAGATGCTGGGCGCAATTTCACCCAGCTTGTAATGGGCGTTGCCCAGGTTGAAATATAAGGCGGCCGAATGCCGGTTCTCCGACAGGATTTCCTCGTAAATCGATATGGCTTTTTGAAAATCGCCGTCGTTGTAGGCCCCTGTGGCCTGCTCAAAAAGAGTGTCTGCCTGCGCCCGGGCCGGGTGGGCCGGCAGCAGCCAAAGCAGTGCAAACAGAAAATACGGGAGGAGCTTCATATCAGATTTCTTTATCCAGGGCGGTAATAATTTGGCTGGC
>DATIPV010000424.1:0-6236 GCA_035471525.1 Robiginitalea sp. | reverse complement strand
CATAGTAATAGTGCGTGCCGCTGGCGCTTTCCAGATAGGTGTGTGCGCTGTCTCGGGCGATCAGTTCGGCCATCAGGCCCTCTTCCTGCTCCAGCAGCCGCCGGTTCCGCTCGGCCGATAGCTTCAGAAAGGAACCGCTTTTGGCTTCCACGGGCCAGCGCGCTTCGGGTTCCCGGCACGAGCTGCCCAGGACAAGGATACAGAGGATGGCCAGGGCTCGCGTCATGAGGTAAGGAGTTCGTTGCGATAGGAAGGCAGCAGGGCCTCAAAACGCCTGACGGTCTCTTGCAGGGACTCCGTGCTTCGGCCCCCGGCCGCATTTCGGTGACCGCCGCCCTCAAAATGGGCCCGGGCCATCGCATTCACATCAAATGCCCCCTGAGACCGCAGGGATATCTTTACGATACCTTCGGCCCGGTTCTCGATAAAGATGGCCGCCAGAACCACGCCGTCGAGCGAAAGGCCGTAGTTGACAAAGCCTTCGGTATCTCCTTTGTGGAAATCGCTGGCATCCAGTTCGTCCTGCGAAAGGGTGATGTAGGCCGTGCGCAGGGGTTGCAGGATGCGCAGGTTTCCCAGGGCGATGCCCAGCAACTGCAGGCGCTGCGGCCGGTTGGTGTCGTAAACCAGCCGGTGTATTTCGGCGTGATCGGCTCCCCGCTCCATGAGTTGGGCGGCTACCCGGAGCGTGCGGGGGGTGGTGGAGGCGAACTTGAAGCTCCCGGTATCGGTCATAATGCCTGCGTAGAGGCAGCTGGCGGTCTCTGCATCGATCTGCGCGTGGGCTTCCAGGGCCTCGAGGGTGTTGAATACCATCTCGCAGGTAGAGCTCACCGCCGTATCGGAATACCGGATGGCCGCGTAATCGCCCGGTTCGGGGTGGTGGTCGATCAGGACAAAGGTGCCCGGAGCCTCAAGCAGGGCGGCTTCCATCTCGCCGGTTCGGTCGAGCATGTTGAAGTCGAGGGTAAAGACCAGTTCGGCCCGCTGCAGCAGATTTCGGCCCTCCTCGGGCGCCTTCTCGTACAGGCTTACTTCCGGGGCACCCGGCAGCCATTTCAGGAATTCCGGAAAATCGTTCGGGGAGAGTACCTGCGCCTGGTGCCCGGCTTGCTGCAGGTAACGGGCCAGGCCCAGGCAGGCACCAATGGCGTCGCCGTCCGGATTCCTGTGGGGGACCAGCACAATGCGCCTGGGGCGGGCGAGCTCCCGCCGGAGCTGTTGGGCGATTTCTGATTCCATGCCGGCAAAGATACAATTTAATCCCCCTGTCAAAAAAGGCTATTTTTTGGGGAGGCGAATCCGTACCGGGCGGGCGGGGCCCCGGGAAGGCTATAGCAGGCGTATTAAAGTTGTGCGATGCTTCAAGAAAGTGTATTTTTGCCGAAAATTTTACAAAATGACCGGAAACAGAACGTTTACCATGATCAAGCCGGATGCCGTTGAGAAGGGATTTATTGGACCCATCCTCGAGAAGATCACTGCCGCCGGATTCAGGATCATTGCCATGAAATACACCCGGCTCAGCCCCCGCGACGCCCAGGCATTCTACGCCATCCACAAAGACCGTCCCTTTTTCGGGGAACTGGTCGATTTCATGACCCGGGGCCCGATCGTATCGGCTATTTTGGAGAAAGACAATGCGGTGGAAGATTTCAGGGCCCTTATCGGCGCCACGAACCCCGCCGAGGCTGCCGAAGGAACCATCCGCCGGCTTTTTGCCGTCGACATTGCCGAAAATGCCATCCATGGCTCAGACAGCGATGCCAATGCGGCCATCGAAAGCGCTTTCCATTTTTCCGGAAGGGAAATCTATTCCTGATCCGGGACCTGAACCGATATTTTTTCTGAAATCCCCGGGGTGGCTGCCATCCCCGGGATTTTTTTATTGGAGCTGCAGTTTGTCCACCAGCTCCCGGCCCAGGTGTTCGTTGAGCAAAACGATAATCCTGGACTGCCCCAGGCTCAGCTCTTCGCGCAGCACCGAGGAATTGAGTTGCACGGTGAGCGTGCCTCCCCTCAGGCGCACCGACCGGGTATAGGTGGCCACTCCGGGCCCCAGCACTTCTTTCCAGGCCTCTGCGAGTTGCACCTGGTCGATCCCCTTCTGCAGGTCGTTCTCCTTCAGGAACGACCGCAACGCATCGCCCAGGGATTGCTTATCATCTTTGCGCGCCATCAGGATTGGGGGATTTGCAGTGGAACATGGCGTTTGTACTCATAGCGCAGCCCATTGCCGTGCCGGGTCACCAGCCGCTCGGGGCTCAGCTCCAGTATTTCTTCTTCCCAGGGCTGCGCTTTACCCTCGAAGCGGAGGATAAGACCGTCCTCCCGAACCACTACTTCAAGGGACAGGGCGTCGTCGGTGGCCAGGTACCGGCCGTCGGCGTCGGGTTGCAGTTTTTTCAGGTACCCTTCCCGGCCGTTGAGCTGGTAATAATCGACCACAGTGTTGCCGGAGTAGGCTTTTACTTCCCCCTGCGGGAAAACAACCCGTTCGATTTCCCAGTACCCCCGCAGGTACTCCAGGTCTTCCTCCCCGGGGGCACGACCGCAGGCCAGCACCCCGAACAGGGCTGTGAGGGCAAGCAGGACGGGAATACGCCTAAAGCGGGATGAACTCATAGCTCTGATGGATTTTCCGGACCACGGCTTCGGTGCGGTCGGCATGGGTGTCGCTGATAAAAATCTGCCCGAACAGGTCCTGGTTTACCAGGTTCACAATGTGGGCCACGCGCTGCTCGTCCAGTTTGTCGAAGATATCGTCGAGCAGCAGAATGGGCATGCCCGTTACCTGGGCTTTCATAAACTGAAACTGGGCGAATTTCAGGGCGATCAGGAACGATTTTTGCTGCCCCTGGCTGCCGAATTTTTTGATGGGGTGGCCTGCGATCTCCATCAGGAGGTCGTCTTTGTGGACACCCTGGGAGGTGTACTGGAGCAGTCGGTCCCGGTCCAGGTGGCTCACCAGCAATTGCTCCATGGGCGCCTGGTGGAGCTGACTTTCGTACCCCAGGCTAACGGGTTCTTCCCCGCCCGAAATGGCGCGGTACTGGGCGGCGAAGATGGGCTGGAATTCATCCATGAATGCCTGGCGCCGGGCGTGGATACGCCCGCCGATCTCTGCCATCTGCAGGTCGTATACCTCCAGGGTAGCCGCATCGAAGCGGTGGTTCGCCACAAAAAACTTGAGCAGCGCATTGCGCTGGGCCAGCAGCTTATGGTAATCGAGCACTTCCTGCAGGTAGGTCCGGTCGGCCTGAGAAATAACCCCATCCATGAATTTGCGGCGGGTCTCGCTGCCTTCCACGATCAGATCGCGGTCGGCCGGGGATACGATCACCAGGGGTACCGCCCCGATGTGTTCGGAAAGCCGCTCATAGATTTTGCCGTTGCGCTTGAGTACTTTCTTCAAGCCTTTCTGAAAACTGCAGACCACCTGTTCGGCCTCCCCCTCCTTGTCGAAACGGCCCTCGATAACGAAGAAATCCGACCCGTGCCTGATATTCTGGGTGGTGATGGGGTTGAAATAGCTCTTGCCAAAGGCGAGGTGGTAAACGGCGTCCAGCACATTGGTCTTCCCTACCCCGTTGGCACCTACCAGGCAATTGATCTTGGCGTCAAAATCGAATTCCCGCGACTCGAAGTTCTTGTAATTCAGTAAGGACAGGCGGCTTAGGTACATGGTAAATCTGGTGGTGGGCAACTTGGCAAATTATCTAAAAATAACGAATAAATTGCCTTTCGGTTTTGGATAAAACCTTTATTTTTGCGCGACCAATAATACAAAAAATGGCGACATACAAAAAACGGGGGCACAAGCCGAAAAGCAAATCGGAGGAGCAGCAGCAGTCTATTCATGAGAGCACCACGGCCGAAGTTTTCCACACCCTCGATACCAGTGCGTCGCGCACCGAGCAGTGGGTGGCCCGCAACCAGTCGTACATTTTGGGGGTCATCGGCATCATCTCTGTAGCCGTGCTCGGATTCCTGGGGTACCAGCGGTTTATCCAGGAGCCCAGGGAAGCTAACGCAGACCGGGAACTGTTTTACCCCATGCAGTACTTCACCCGCGCCCAGCAAGACGAAACTCAGGCCGATTCGCTTTATACCCTGGCCCTGAACGGAGCCGAAGGTAAGTACGGCCTGCTGGATATCATCGACGAATATTCGGGCACCCAGGCCGCCAACCTGGCCCGCTACGCCACCGGGATTTCCTACCTGCATCTGGACCGGTACCAGGAGGCGATCTCCTTTCTGGAAGACTACAAATCCGACGACGCTATTCTCGGAGCCATTGGCCTGGGGTCTATCGGAGACGCATTCATGGAGCTCGGTCAGACCGGGGAAGCCCTGAATTATTACGACCGGGCCCTGGCCCACGATTCCAACGACTTCACCACCCCGCTCTACCTTCAGAAAGCCGGGGTCGCCTCCCTCTCCCTGGGGCAGGCCGAAGAGGCCGCGGCGTATTTCAGCCGGATCAAGGACGAGTTTCCTGAATCTCTTCAGGCCACCGGGATAGACGCCTACATCGGCATGGCCCAAAAGGGAAACTGATGGCCACCTCCGGAAAAGACCTTTCCGCCTACGACAAGAGCGGCCTGCCGGATACCTCCGCGATGCGGATCGGCCTGGTCGTCTCGGAATGGAATGCCGAAATAACCGGGGCCCTTTGCCGGGGTGCCCGGGAAACCCTGCTGGCATGCGGGATTTCCGAAGACCGCATCCTCCGCCTGAATGTGCCCGGGAGTTTTGAGCTGGCTTTCGGATGCAGGCGCCTGATCGAGCGGGAACGCCCCGACGCGGTTATCGCCATCGGCAGTGTGATTCGGGGCGAAACCCCCCATTTCGATTTTGTCTGCAGTGCCACCTCTCAGGGAATTATGGACCTGAACCTGCAGCAGCCGGTACCGGTGATATTTTGCGTGCTGACCGACGATACCCTGGCCCAGGCCCGCGACCGCAGCGGGGGCCGCCACGGCAACAAGGGCACCGAAGCGGCGGTGGCCGCCCTGAAGATGGCTGCGCTGTAACGCGCTCCTGCCGAACCGCTGTTAACAATTTTTGGGAAAGGTCCCTCTGCCCACGCTTCGATTTTCAGTATTTTTGGAATCATAGGATATGGGACGATTTACGAGGCTTCGCAAGAATAAGAAATACGAATACCAGCCCAGGTACTACGATCAAGGATCGGGAAACCCCTTCAAGATAGAACACAAGCTCGATAAATTCCGGACCACTGTTGAGGGACCGGGCGGCCTGAAAACACGCTGGAGCAGGGCCATGGGCGATTTGAAACAGGCAGGGGACCGCAATATGAGGTGGCGATTCTGGATTATCCTGGCCGTGCTGGTGCTGATTGTGCTGTATATCCTGGATTTTGACCTCTCCATATTTTTCGCTGACTGATGGCCAACCACATTCAATTATTGCCCGATCATGTGGCTAACCAGATCGCTGCCGGCGAGGTGGTGCAGCGGCCGGCTTCGGTGGTCAAGGAATTGCTCGAGAATGCCATCGACGCCGGGGCATCGCGCATTGAGCTGCTCGTAAAGGACGGGGGAAAGGCCCTGGTGCAGGTAGTCGATGACGGCAGCGGCATGAACCCGGCCGATGCCGAACTCTGTTTCCGTCGCCATGCCACTTCGAAGATCAGCCGGGCCGAAGACCTTTTCCACCTGCGCACCAAGGGGTTTCGCGGGGAAGCCCTGGCTTCCATCGCGGCCATCGCCCAGGTGGAGCTCACCACCCGCACAGGGGAGGAGGAGCTGGCCACCCGGCTGCGCATTGCCGGCGACAGCATTCAGTCCAGGGAAGAAGCCGTGGCCCCCAGGGGCACCTCTGTACAGGTCAAGAATTTGTTTTTCAACATACCTGCCCGGCGCAATTTCCTGAAATCGTCCCAGGTGGAATTCAGGCACGTGCTGGACGAATTCCAGCGGGTGGCCCTGGCCCATCCGGGCATCTCCTTCCGGATGGTCCACAACGAGAGCGAGGTACACCAACTGTCGGTTTCGAACCTGAAGCAGCGCATCGACCACCTTTTCGGCAACCGCATGATTGGGCGACTGGTGCCCGTGGCCGAGGAAACCCAGATCGTCTCCATCGGCGGCTTCGTCTGCAAACCCGAATTTGCCCGGAAAAGCCGGGGGGAGCAGTTTTTTTTCGTCAACGACCGCTTTGTCAAAAGCCCTTACCTGCATCATGCCGTAATGGCGGCCTTCGAGGGCCTG
>DATIPV010000423.1:0-3092 GCA_035471525.1 Robiginitalea sp. | reverse complement strand
GTCTTCCCTGCAGCTTATGGACGCCCTCAGGCAAAGTGCCCTGTACCGGGAAGACCAGAACAGCTATATCCTGTATCCCGACAAAGACCTGCCCGACTTCCTGGAAAAAAACAAAATTCCGGCGGCGCGCGTAAAGGGCTCCGAATTGCTCAGGCGCCTGTTGGAGCAGGGCGATACCCGGATAATAGAACAAGATACAGCCGGGAACTGCCACTTCAACGGGGCATTCAACAATGCGGGCCAACTGGCCCGGGCCCTGGACCAACTGCCGGAAAAACTGCGGGAGCTGGCCGCCCGCGAGCGAGCCCAGGTGCTGGCCATATATGAGGAGGTCTTTAACCATCGCTCCTTCACGGGCCGAAGCGGCACCTTCTTTGCCTATGAAGGCCTGGGTTCGATTTACTGGCACATGGTCTCCAAACTGTCCCTGGCCGTTATGGAAAGTTGCGTGAAGGGATGGCATTCGGGCGCCGACCGGCAGGTGCTGGAGCGCCTGGCCGGGCACTATCACGAGGTCAATGCGGGAATCGGGGTACACAAATCCCCCGAGCTGTACGGGGCATTCCCTACCGATCCCTATTCGCATACCCCTTCCCATCGCGGGGCTCAGCAGCCCGGCATGACGGGGCAGGTTAAGGAGGATATCCTTACCCGCAGGATGGAATTGGGGCTGAGGGTGCAAAACGGGAACCTGGTTTTTGGCCCTTTTTGGTTGCAGGATACAGAGTTCCTCGACACACCGCAGCTTTTCTCGTGCCGCACGCTCAATGGGAGGGAGGAGGTACTGGAACTTCCCGGGCAGGCCCTGGCCTTTACCTATTGCCAGGTACCGGTGGTCTACACCCCTGCTGAGCAGCCCTATATCGAAGTCCAGTTTGAGGGGGGGCAGACGGAGCGTCGAGAGGGTTTCGTGCTGGATGCCGGGATCAGCCGCGACATTTTCCGCAGGACCGGACGGGTCCGGAAACTGCTGGTGGGCGTTACGCGCTGAGTTTTCCCGCTCAGGGTTTGGTATAGACTTCCGCCTGCAGCCCCGGTAAAACTTCCCCAATGGAATTGGTCAGGGTAACAGCCGTCGCGTCGATGGCAAAAAGCGTGATATTCCCGGTGCTGTCGGCCAGCCTCAGGGTATTGCCCTGCAGGTCCCAATTGCCCCCAGAGCTGCGGGGCTGTTCGGCGCAGAAAAATTTGAAGAGCCCTCCGGTGATGGTGGTGATGACCACATCGGTGCCGCTGAAGCTCCAGGTATAGTCTGATCGCAGCTGAAGGGTGCCTTCCACACAGGCCAGTTCGTCCAATACATTATTGGTGGTGGTCCCGTCGTCGTCAATGTCCTGGGCCGGGCTGATGCGGAGTTCGGTAAGTTCCCAGGTACCGACCACCAGGTCCAGGTTCGGGTTGGGGGCCGGGCCCCCGTCGTCGTCCGAACAGGTCAGCAGGCTGACTGCCAGCAAGAGGTAGCAAATCTTTTTCATAGGCGTAAGGCTTCACCAGGCGATCGGCGCAAGGTCCCCCCCAAGATAGGTAATTTGATCCTGGCAGCCAAGGGTGCGAGCCGGCTTACACCTGCCTGTAACATTATCCGGTAAGGATCGTCTTCCGTAAGGACGGGTTCCACCTTCTTGATAAATTAGTAAGGTTCAACCTTCTGTGGGAAGACAGGACCTTTTACCCAAACCGACGAGATATGAAACACAAAACCATTGGGATGCTGGCCCTGAGCCTGTTTTCTATGACCCTGAGCGCACAACCTGCCAAAGAGGACCTATTGAAACCGATTAGCAGCTATTTTCCAAAAGAGCGTGCCCAGGTGCTCATCGTGGGCACATTTCACTTTAGTTATCCCGGGCTCGATGCCATGAAGGAAGCTGAAGAAGATAAAATCGACGTGCTGCTGGAGCCCAAAAAATCAGAAGTAACTGCCCTGGTGGAATACATCCGGCAGTTCCGCCCAAACAAAATAGCGATCGAAGCCCTTCCGCGCTGGCAGGCCGGCCGGAAATACATCGAATACCGCAGCGGCCAGCACCGCGACCAGCGCGACGAACGCTACCAGCTGGCCATGCGCATCGGCCTGGAGGAAGGCCTGGACACCCTTTTCTCTGTGGATGCCCATGACATGACCGACGACCTGCTGGCAATCGATTCGGCCTATGTGCAAGAGCTCGCCCGGGATTTCGATTTCCAGAGCGATGCGGACGCCTATTCCGATCTATTCTGGGAATGGTTTGAGGACGACAGCAAGGCTGTGAGCCAGGTTCCGCTGCTGGACTATTTCAAATACATGAATTCGCCCGAATCACACCAGTACGGTTATGGCGCCTATCTGATCGGCGATTTTAAACTGGGGGAATACCGGGGGGCCGACATGATCGCTGCATCGTGGTATGATAGGAACCTTCGGATTTTTCGCAATATCCAGCACATTACCGAAGGGCCGGAAGACCGTATCCTGGTAGTCGTCGGCAACGGGCATGCGGCCGTTTTGAGGCAGCTGTTCGAGGCGTCTCCGGAATACGAATTTGTCGAGTTTGACTCCCTGTAGGCCAGCCATCAGGCAGGCCCTGAAGGGAAGCCCCTGATTTATAACGGACTTTTAACGTCTGCCCCTTGAACATTCGCGGCAATTTGCAGTACTTCGCATAAAAAAGGAGGATGACCATCTTTGTCGACATGGACGAAGTGATTGCCGATACCTACGGGGCTCACATCGATTGGTACAACCGGCATTTCGGGGCGAGCCTGACCCGCGAGCAATGCATGGGGGGCGAGGTATGGCAACAGGTGCCCGAGCACCGGGATCACCTATGGAACCACTACTTCCAACCCGGTTTTTTCCGGGACCTGCAGCCCATTCCCGGCAGCATAGAGGTAATGCGCGAACTGGCTGCCAAATACGAGGTTTTTGTGGCTTCTGCAGCCATGCAGTTCCCCAATTCGCTGGTGGAGAAGCACCAGTGGCTCGATGAGCACATGCCTTTTATTCACTGGCGCAACCGCATCTTGTTGGGCGACAAGCACATTCTGCGGGGCGACGTGCTTATAGACGACCGCCTGCACAACCTGGAGCATTTTCAGGGCCGCGGCATCCT
>DATIPV010000422.1:0-4499 GCA_035471525.1 Robiginitalea sp. | reverse complement strand
GACCACCATTGCCTACCTGAAAGCCAAAGTGGCTGCCGGGGTACATGCCGTGCAGCTTTTCGATTCCTGGGGAGGCATGCTTTCTCCCGAAGATTACCGGGAATTCTCCTGGCAGTACCTGCAGCAGATCGTGGATGCCTTAAAGCCGGTGGCCCCGGTAATCGTATTTGCCAAGGGGTGCTGGTACGCGCTCGACACCATGTCGCGGAGCGGGGCGGCTGCCCTGGGGGTAGACTGGACGGTAAGCCCGCAGACGGCGCGCCAGCTCACCGGGGGGCGCATTACCCTG
Source organism: Robiginitalea sp. (assembly GCA_035471525.1). Taxonomy (GTDB): domain Bacteria; phylum Bacteroidota; class Bacteroidia; order Flavobacteriales; family Flavobacteriaceae; genus Robiginitalea. The sequence goes on along the minus strand of DATIPV010000422.1, from coordinate 4,210 downwards.
CAGGGGAACATGGACCCGGCCCGCCTGTTGTCGCCTCCGGATACCATCCGGCGCATGGTGCATGAAATGATCCGGGCCTTTGGTAAAAATCGCTACATTGTGAATCTCGGCCACGGGATTCTGCCGGAAGTGCCACTCGAGCACGCCGGGGCCTTTATCCAGGCCGTTAAGGATTACCATGAGGGATAAATTCTACCGCTATATTGAAGGCCTGCAAGACCGGATAACCAGCGCCCTGGAAAACGAGGACGGCAAGGCGCGTTTCCGCGAAGACCTCTGGGATCGCCCCGAAGGCGGGGGCGGGCGTACCCGGGTAATCGAAGACGGGGCCGTTTTTGAAAAGGGCGGGGTAAATATCTCTGCCGTCCACGGGCCGCTGCCCGAGTCGATGCAGCGGTACTTCGGAGTCGGCCAGGCCGACTTCTTCGCCTGCGGCCTGAGCCTGGTGCTGCACCCGCGAAGCCCCATGGTGCCTACCGTGCACGCCAATTGGCGGTATTTTGAACTATACGGGGAGCAGGGCCGCCTGGCCGATCAGTGGTTCGGCGGCGGGCAGGATCTGACGCCCTACTACCTCTTTGACGAAGACGCGCGTCACTTCCACGCCATTTGCAAACGGGCTTGCGATGCGCACAGCCCGAGCTTCTACCCCGAGTACAAAGAAAAGTGCGACGCGTATTTCCACAACAGCCACCGGGGAGAGGCCCGGGGAGTGGGGGGTCTGTTTTTCGATTACCTGCGTCCAACCCCCGAACAGAGCGCCGACGACTGGTACGATTTCGTAACCGGGGTGGGCGATTCCTTCCTGGAAGCCTACCTTCCCGTAGTCCGAAGGCGGAAGGAACTGCCATACGGCCCGGCACAGCGCGATTGGCAGGAAGTCCGGCGCGGGCGCTATGTGGAGTTCAACCTGGTGCACGACAAGGGCACCCTGTTCGGCCTGCGCACCAACGGCCGGATCGAGAGCATTTTGATGAGCCTGCCCCCCGTGGTGCAATGGCGCTACGACCACCACCCGGCACCCGGGTCGGAGGAGGCCCGGCTTGTGGAGGTTTTGCAAAACCCGCGCGAATGGACACAAAATTAACGCTGCTGGCCTGCCTGCTGGTTTCAGCCATTTTCGCCCAGGAACCGAACATCGACACCGTTCAGCATATCCAAACCTACCCGACCCGGCTTACCCTGCGCAATTCGTTTACCTCCACCGGGAACAGCTTTGTGATTCGCGATACCGAATTGGGTTCGGACCTGCGCCTGAACCCGGTTCGCAGCGTGTATTTTCACACGGCCCTGCAATTCAGGGCCCTGGAACTGGGGTTCGGATTTTCCCCTTCCTGGCTCAACCCGGATCGCAACCTGGAGGGCGCCCGCCTGTTCAATCTCGACTTCCGCCTGTATACCGGACGCTGGATGCACGCATTTGCCTATCTCGACCAGGCCGGATTCCGGGCCGATTTTAACGGGATCGATCTGGACTTCCCCGAATTCGGGAGCCGGAAGATAGGCGGCACCACTTCCTTTGTCTTGAATCGCCGATTTTCTTTCCGGGCCATACATTCCCAGAACGAATGGCAGCTTAAAAGTGCCGGGAGTTTCGTGCCGCGGATGCTGGCGTACTACACGCGGTACCGGCTCGATACGGGTTCCGGAGAGGAAACCCAGCATTCGTTCGACCTGGCCCTGGGGCCGGGCTATCACTACAACTGGGTGCTGGGCAAACACTGGCTGCTTTCGGCCGGTAACACCACCGGATTGGGGCTTAACATACTCGAACTGGATGAAGGCTCGAATACGTACTGGCTCTGGGAGACCCAGTTCCGGGCCACGCTGGCATACAATTCAGACTCTTTTTTTGCCGGGGTGGGCGGCCAGTATACTTTTTACGAACACGGCGCCGGCAGCCAGACCCGCCTGGACGACCGCATCCATTACCTGCAGCTGTACTTTGGCTACCGCTTTCGGGCCCCGCAGTCATGGAATAGGGCTGCCGACCGGATAAATCGTAAATTTGGATGGGACTAACAGCCATGAGAAAGCAGGAACTCTATCAGGTAGACGCTTTTGCGTCAGCATTATTCAAGGGCAATCCGGCTGCGGTTTGCATCCTCGACGCCTGGTTGCCCGAGGCCCTGATGCAGGCCATTGCTGCCGAAAACAACCTGGCCGAAACCGCCTTTGCGGTGCCGGTCGACAAGGGGTATGAGATTCGCTGGTTCACCCCCGAACTCGAGGTGGCACTCTGCGGGCACGCCACCCTGGCCACAGCCCATGTGCTCTTCGATACGCTCGAAGACCATGCCGACCAGATTCAGTTCTTCAGCCGCGAACGGGGCATCCTTACGGTTGCCCGGGCGGGCGAGAAGCTGATCCTCAACTTCCCGGCAGACCCGCCCGAAGCTGTCAAGATACCAGAAGGGCTGGCCCAGGCTGTTGGGGCCGAACCCCTGGAATGCCTGCAGGGCAGTACCGATTATTTGCTGATCTACCCAAACCAGGATGCCATAGACGCCCTGCAACCCGACCATACCCGCTTGGGGCGGATCCCGGCCCGTGGGGTTATCGTGAGCGCCCCCGGCATGGAAGTCGATTTTGTGTCGCGCTTTTTCGCGCCCCAGTCTGGGGTGCCAGAAGACCCCGTTACGGGCTCGGCCCATACGGTACTCACCCCGTATTGGGCGGCGCGCTTTGGAAAAACGGAACTTACGGCCCAGCAGCGCTCGCCGCGGGGCGGGCTCCTGCATTGTGAACTCCGGGGCGACCGGGTGCACATTGCGGGCAATGCCGTTACGTATATGAAAGCTGAAATTTACCTTCCCACTGAATCCTGATTGCCTATGTACCCATTGCGAAGAAACCGAAGATTGCGAACCTCCGCTACCATCCGCGACCTGGTGCGGGAAACCCGCCTGAGCCCCGATGATTTTTTAGTGCCCCTTTTTGTAACCGAAGGCAAGGGCGTTCGGGAAGAAATCCCTTCCATGCCCGGCTATTTCAGGCTGAGCCTTGACGGCCTGGGCCCGGAAGTCAAGGCGCTGTGGGCGCTGGGGTTGAAATCGGTATTGCTCTTCGTAAAAGTGCCAGACACCCTGAAAGACAACAGGGGTACCGAAGCCCTGAACCCGAAGGGGCTGATGCAGCGGGCCGTGCAGACTGTCAAGGAGGCCTGCCCCCAGATGCTGGTGATGACCGATGTGGCCCTTGACCCCTATTCGTCCTTCGGGCACGACGGGATCGTGAAGGGGGGGCAGATACTGAACGACCCCACGGTTGAGGTGTTGGCCGAAATGGCTGTTTCTCATATTGCGGCCGGGGCCGACTGGGTGGCGCCCAGCGACATGATGGACGGCCGCGTGCGTGCCATTCGCGAAGCACTGGATCGGGCCGGGCATACCCATGCCGGAATTATGAGCTACAGCGCCAAATACGCCAGCGCTTTTTACGGGCCCTTCCGCGATGCGCTCGACTCGGCCCCTGTGGCAGCAGAGGATGTGCCGGCCGATAAGAAAACCTACCAGATGGACCCGGCCAACCGGCTCGAGGCCATCAGGGAAACGCGCATGGATGTGGCCGAGGGCGCCGACATGGTTATGGTCAAGCCCGGGCTCTGTTACCTCGATATCGTGCGCGAGGTGCGCAACGCGGTCGATGTCCCTGTCTCGGTTTATCAGGTATCCGGGGAGTACGCCATGGTGAAGGCCGCGGCTATGAAAGGCTGGCTCGACCACGATGCGGTGGTGCTGGAACAGCTCACCGCCATCAAGCGGGCCGGGGCCGACCTGATCGCCACGTATTTTGCGCGCGACGCTGTTCGGTTGCTGTCATAAGGGGATTGCGGAATGCCGAAAGGCTTCCCACTTAATGTACAAACATCCATGAATCTCGGAAAACGGCTTTGCCTTCCCGCAATTATACTTTTCGGTATGTGCGCGGGGTTGTCTGCTCAACCCGCCTCGGGAACTGAAGTACCCGGGCCTTTGCCGGGGCGCTTGCCTGCGGGGAACCTGGCGGAGCTCAGGGTCGATTCGGCGGCCCTGTACCGCAGGGTCGATTCTCTCATGGACCTGGGCATTCGCACCCAGGCCTTTCCCGGCGCACAGGTGCTGGTGGCCTTTCGCGGGAAGACCATCTTTCACCGGTCCTATGGATACCACACCTACGACAGCCTGCAACCCGTCGGCAACGCCGACCTGTTCGACCTGGCCTCGGTTAC
>DATIPV010000421.1:0-1978 GCA_035471525.1 Robiginitalea sp. | reverse complement strand
GGAACGGTAGATGTGCGTCATGTCCACCTGTTCCATCCCCAGGGCTGCGAGTTCTTCCCAATAAGCGGCATCCCTGATCAGGCCGTGTTTCAGCATTTCGGCAAAACCGCTGCGCAACTCCCGTCGTTCCAGGGTTTGCAGGTAATCCGGATCGATCAGCACCTGGGCCGGATGGTTGATAACCCCGATCTGATTCTTGAGGTTGCCCAGGTCTACCCCCGTTTTCCCGCCCACGGAGGCATCTACCATGGCGAGCAGGGTAGTGGGTATATGGATGAAGTCGATCCCCCGCTGGTAGGTAGATGCCACAAATCCGCCCAGGTCCGTCACCACGCCGCCGCCGAGGTTCACCAAAAGGCTTTTGCGGTCGGCGCCCGCCTCAGACAGGTTTTTCCAGGCGGTCAGGCAGCTGTCTATGTTCTTATGTGCCTCCCCGGCCGGGATACTCAGCTGCGTCCAGGTGGCAGCTTCGGGAAACACCTGTAATAATTTCGGGTAGCAGTACCTGGATGTATGGGTGTCGGTGAGAAGGAATACCTGTGAATAGGGAGTGGCCATCAGATGCTCCTTCAGAGCCCGGTACCCGTCTGTTGAAAAATATACGGCGTAGGATTCGGTACGGATTGCTTTCATGCTGGCGAGGCTTCAAGAAGGCAAAATAACCGATTTTTTTCATTAAATGATTACCGTATCCATGAGTATATTTGCGGTGTTGAGAAATTCACAATAATGGATCGAATTTTTGAAAATACGGCAACAGCGTTTGCCCTGAAATCAGACGCCGAACTCGAGCGCGCGTATTATTTGTTCAAACTTATTTCGCACGAACCTCTGGTTAAGGTCGGCACCAGCCTCACCAACTTTGCCATAAAGGCCAAGCTTCCGGTCGAAGGCCTGATCCGTACCACGGTATTCGATCATTTTTGTGGCGGGGTCAACGAAGAGGACTGCATGCCCGTAATCGAGAAGATGGGCAAGGCGGGTGTTCGCACCGTGCTGGATTATTCGGTGGAGGGGAAGGAAACAGAAGACCCGCTCGACGATGCCCTGGCCAAGACCCTGGAGATCATGGAATTCGCCAGACAGAAAGAGAACATGCCCTTTGCCGTTTTCAAGCCTACGGGATACGGCCGTTTAGCCCTCTTCCAGAAGATCGGCGAAGGCAAATCGCTGAGCGCTGCCGAACAGTCGGAATGGGACCGCGTCGTTCGCCGGTTCGACACTACCTGCAAAAAAGCCTACGACCTGGGGGTATCCCTGCTGATCGACGCCGAGGAAAGCTGGATGCAGGACGCAGCCGACGAATTGGTAGAAGAGATGATGCGCGCCTACAATAAAAAGGACCGCATTGTATACAACACCCTGCAGATGTACCGGTGGGATCGCATGGATTATTACCGGAACCTCTTCGAGAAGGCTTCGTCCGAGAATTTTCTGCTCGGCATTAAGATCGTGCGCGGGGCCTACCTGGAAAAGGAAAACGAACGGGCCGAGGAAAAGGGGTATAAGACCCCGATTTGCGCCTCAAAAGCAGAGACCGACGCCAATTATGATGCCGCCATGCGCTTTAGCCTGGAACACCTCGATCGCATCTCCCTGTTTTCGGGAACCCATAATGAAGACAGCACCTATCTCCTGATGGAGGAAATGCAGGCCCGGAAGATTGCCAAGAGCGACCCGCGGATCTGGTTTGGGCAATTATACGGGATGAGCGACCATATTTCCTTTAACCTGGCGGCCGCCGGTTACAATGTATGCAAGTATCTGCCTTTCGGGCCGGTGCGCGATGTAATGCCGTATCTCATCCGGAGGGCCGAAGAAAATACTTCCGTGGCCGGCCAGACCAACCGCGAACTGGAATTGCTGAAGAAGGAACGGCAGCGCCGGCAGCTCTGATTCAGTTCGGGTTGCTTTCGTAGCCCGTCAGGCGGGTAGCATCCTCGCAGTTTTCAAAAGTGAGCCTGAGCTGTCTGCCCAT
>DATIPV010000420.1:0-2432 GCA_035471525.1 Robiginitalea sp. | reverse complement strand
CAGGACCTCTTCCTTGCCGGCGAAAGCAAGGGGCGTCCCCAGGCTGTCATAGGCGGCGCTGTGCCCCGGATAGCGGTGATGGTTGGGGTCGCTGCCCAATCGGTTTACCCCCAGAACATAGGCCATGTTTTCAATCGCCCGGGCTCGCAACAGGGTATCCCAGGCCGAAATGCGGACTTCCGGCCAGTTTGCGACATAGATCAGCACGTCGTAATTATCCGTATTGCGGCTCCAGACCGGAAAGCGCAGGTCGTAGCAGATCATCGGGCAAAACATAAACCCGCGAAAGGGCACGAGCAAACGTTCGGTCCCCCTTTGATAAACCCGGTCTTCCCCGGCCAGGGTAAAGGTATGCCGCTTGTCGTAGGCAGCATACGACCCGTCGGGTTTCATGAACACCAGGCGGTTGCGGTAGCCCTCCCCTTCGGCCCAAACAAGGCTGCCCACCAGGGCTGCCCCGGCCTGCCCAGACCACTCCCGCATCCAGTCGAGGGTGCGCGCAGCCTCCGCCCGATCTATGTTTTCAGGCTGCATGGTAAAACCGGTAGTAAACATCTCGGGCAGTACCACCAGGTCGGTTTTCCCTGAAAGAGGGGCCAGAAAAGTATCCAACTGTTTCCTGTTGGCCTCGGGATCTTCCCAGTGCAGCGAGGTTTGAACCAGGGCGACTTCCATAAGGATCAAAAATTATCGTGTCGTTTCCAACAGAGCGACCATTTCGGCAAGACCTTGATTACGTGCATGCTCCAGGGCTGTTTTACCCTGGGCATCCCGCACGGAGGCATCTGCTCCGGCCTCGAGGAGCAAGCGGACGATTTCAGGCCGGTTAAAGCTCACAGAAAAGGTGAGGCAGGTTCCCCCCATGCCGTTGCGGGCATTTACATCGGCTCCGGCACCAATAAGGATTTGCGCCATCTCGGCATACCCCTTGAAACAGACGCCCATCAGGGCCGTGTTGCCAGAGCCGTCTACCTCGTTCACAGGGGCTCCATTCTCAAGCAGGAGCCGAACCAGGTCTTTGTGGTCGTAATAGGATGCCAGGATCAGGGGCGTGGAACCCCGGGGGTCGCGTGTGCTTACCAGGTCTGGATGCGACTTCAGGCTCTGCCTCGCGCCCTCCAGGTCGCCCGACCGGATCTGGCCAAAAAACTGGGTGCTGTCCATGCCCATAAAAGTAGCAATAATTGGGATAGCAGGGGAGCCGTCCGGGCATTTCTTCCGTATGGCAGGGAGAAAATCGCCGCCTGCGGCACGCATCCCGCAATGAGGCTCGACTACCTGAATACAGGGGGTCAGGAACCCTTCCCGCCCAACAGGTGGTGGGTGCCCGGAGTAAAATCGCCGGGGGCCTGCCGGGGGAGGTTCTGGGTACCGTTCCCGCCCGTGTCGTTGTATACGTCCCATTCGTCTGGATGAAACACCGGATTGGAACGATTTACCTGCGGGCGGCGCACTGCGCCGCCGTCCTCAAATTCATGCGCCGTGCCGGTGCCGTCTTCCCCGGGCAACCCGAATAGGTCGGCCACCTCCCCGAACGGATTCATCAGGACAATTGTATCGTCCCCGTTGGAATCGGCCGGGCCGTTGAGGCGAAGGACCACATCGGGATCCTTCCCGTACACAGCCCGAAATGACTCGGGCCTGGCTGAAAAAACCAGCGCGGACTGAGCCGGGATAACCAGCCTGCTCAGGTCTGCCGCGGGCCCTGGCTCCGTGTTGTCGTTGGTATATCGCAGCAGACTCCAACCCCGCAATGCCACATCGTCCATGCCCGAATTGTACAATTCCAGAAATCGCGCTTCCGGTGCGTTGTCGGGGTCGGCCAGTTCGGAGATAAAAACCTGGTCTGACCGAACCGGCGGGAAGCGTTCGGCACAGGATGGATTTTCAAAATCCAGGTCGGACTCCCGGCGTATCAGCAAGCTGAATGTACCCTTCGCCCCCAGCAGGATTCCCGTAGCGGTCCCGCTCCCTGACGGAAGTCTCCGGTCCTGGAAATCGGAGTAGCCGCTGTTGACCAGCGCTATGCGGTTGCCGGAGCAATCTTCCAGGGGCACCCGGGTTTCGGCCTGTGCCTGTGCAAAAAGGGAATCGGGGTAACTGCCCGATACTTCCAAATCGGGCAATTGAACCAGGGTGTGAACGTATTCGGCCCTCAGTGAGTCGACCGATACGAGCCGGGGCCGGGGTTCGCCCCCGGGTTCGCAGGCCCACTCAAGGTGCTCCAAAGTAGCCAGGGCCGGCAACCGGTCCAGGGCCGCATGCCCGAAAACGTCCCGCATGCTGCCCAGGGCAAACCCGGCCTCCTGCCTGCCGAGAAATAACCCCTTTAGGGAAAGCCGGACGCGGGATCCCGGGGGGAAAAGGGCGTGCGTTTCCAGAAGGTCTGTTTTCAATTCCAGGCCGAAATGCGGGTCGACGAGCCTGTCCTG
>DATIPV010000419.1:0-3897 GCA_035471525.1 Robiginitalea sp. | reverse complement strand
GGTACACGTCGTTGAATATCCATTCTTCGCGTTGCGATGCCTTTCGGGCAGAACCGTCAGGCGAATCGGTGCGGGCCCAGATGCCGATAACGGGATCGTTGTTTTCCGGGATTTCGGAACAACCGATAAGGCTGGTGGCCAGCACGGTTATCAGCAGGATGAGGTAGGGGATCTTAGAGCGCATGATGTCCGGATCGTTTGTAAGATTGGGTATTCTCGCAACGGGCTAAAGGGGAGCATATTGTTATTTTTCGACGTATGAAAGGGGCGGAAGTCGAAATTTCGACCAACGACCCTTTTTGTTAACAGATACAGGCCCGCTGAGGCTGCCGAAAACCGCCCGATTCCCGTGCCGTTTCACGCGGTTTTTCGCCGGAAATTCTGTACTTTTATACTTCTTCTAACACTTACAAAAGCATTACTGTTATGAAAATTACCATTGTGGGGGCCGGGGCTGTCGGAGCCAGCTGCGCCGAGTACATCGCGATCAAGAATTTTGCATCTGAAGTGGTTCTGATCGACATCAAGGAAGGGGTCGCAGAGGGCAAGGCGATGGACCTGATGCAGTGCGCCTCCCTGAACGGTTTTGACACCCGCATCGTGGGTTCCACAAACGACTACTCGAAATCTGCAGGCAGCGACATTGTGGTGATCACCTCCGGCATTCCGCGCAAACCGGGCATGACCCGGGAAGAGCTGATCGGGATCAATGCCGGTATCGTTAAGACCGTTTCCTCCAGCCTGCTGCAGCATTCGCCCGATGCCATCGTCATTGTGGTGAGCAACCCCATGGATACCATGACCTACCTGGTGCACAAAACCACCAAATTGCCCCGCAACCGCATTATCGGCATGGGCGGGGCCCTGGACAGCGCCCGGTTCAAATACCGCCTGGCCGAAGCCCTGGGCGCGCCGATCTCGGATGTCGATGGCATGGTAATCGGAGGGCACAGCGATACGGGGATGGTACCCCTGTCGCGGCACGCCACCCGGAACAGCCTCAAGGTTACCGAATTCCTGTCTGCAGACCGCCTGCAGCAGGTGGTCGAGGATACCAAGGTTGGGGGCGCCACCCTCACCAAGCTGCTTGGCACCAGTGCCTGGTATGCTCCGGGCGCGGCCGTATCGGCCCTGGCTCAGGCCATTGCCTGCGACCAGAAAAAAATGGTGCCCTGCTCGGCCCTGTTGCAGGGGGAATACGGCCTGAAGGACCTCTGCATCGGGGTGCCGGTAATCCTCGGCCGCCAGGGGATCGAGAAGATCGTGGAACTGGATCTCGACGCAGCCGAAAAAGCCAAAATGCAGGAAAGCGCGGCCGGTGTTGCCAAAACAAACAGCCTGCTGGAAGTTTAACCGGAGGCGCATCACCTTGTAAAGGCACTCACCCGGGCTGGGCGGGTGCCTTTTTTTATGGACAAAACAACCCGTTGGGGGGGCCGGTACAAAACCTTTGAATTTATTGGCATTTCCTATGGGAAGTAATATATTTGCACGCTATTTGCAGCAACCCACTGAATTTCAGATAACCACTTAACAAATGAACAATAAAGGACTTATAAGGCTTTTTGCTTTGCTGTTCGGACTGGTGAGCCTGTACCAGTTATCCTTCACCTTTATCACCTCCAAGATCGAATCGGACGCAAGCGCCTTTGCCCAATCGGCCGTGCCGGCCGGCGAGCCTGAATACGTCGCCAAGCGCGAACAGGCCGAAGCCCGGTACCTGGATTCCGTGGCCAAGAACCCGGTACTCGGGTTTACATCCTATGAAGAAGCCAAGAAAAAGGAACTGAACAAAGGCCTCGACCTGAAGGGGGGGATCAACGTAACCCTGCAGATCTCGGTGCGCGACATCCTTTCCGGCCTGGCCAACAACAGCAAGAATCCCGCTTTCAACAAGGCCCTTTCCAACGCCGATACCGCTTCCAAAGACAGCGACGCAACGTATCTGGACCTGTTTTTTGAGGCCTTTGACGAGATCAAGGGAGACACCAAACTGGCTTCTCCGGATATCTTTGCCAACAAGGGGCTCAGCGATGAGATCAACTTTGAGATGACCGATGACCAGGTGAAGCCCGTTATCCGCCGCAAGGTCGACGAGGCCGTTGTATCGGCCTTTGAGGTGTTGCGCGAGCGGATCGACGGGTTCGGCGTAACCCAGCCCAACATCCAGCGGGAAGGGAATTCCGGCCGGATATTGGTGGAACTTCCCGGTGCCCGCGACATCGCCCGGGCGCAGGACCTCCTCTCCAGCACCGCCCAGCTTGAATTCTGGGAAACCTATGAGCCGGGCAATCAGAACCTGATCAATTTCCTCATCCAGGCCAACGAAGAACTCAAGTCGATCGTCAAGACCGACGAAGCGCCCGAGGCCAAACCCGAAAGCGAAATCGATTCCCTGCTTTCCGACGTGGCCCAGGATTCCCTCGACCTGTCTTCCCAGAGCAATCCGCTTTTCGAGAAATTGCAGCTGAGCGGCCCGGGCTTCGCCATCGGGGTGGCAGCGATACAGGATACTGCCCAGATCGGGGAGTGGCTGCGCCTGCCCCGCATCCGCCGCCTGCTTCCCCAGGAGGTGCAATTCACCAAATTCATGTGGGAGCGGCCTTCCCAGGGTATGGAAGTAGCCGCCCTGTACGCGCTGAAATCGAACCGCGACGATTTGCCCCGGATGAGCGGGGACGTGGTGAGCGATGCCCGCGATCAGTTTGACCAGTACAACCGCCCTGCCGTTGGGATGGACATGAACGTGCGCGGCGCCCGCGAATGGCAGGAACTCACCAACGAGGCCAACCTGAACAACACGGGTATCGCCATCGTTCTCGACAACCGGGTCTACACGGCCCCCGGCGTTTCACAGAAAGGCGGCATCGCGGGGGGTAGTTCCGAGATCACCGGGACCTTCACGGTTAACGAAACCAAAGATATCTCCAATGTGCTGCGGGCGGGTAAACTGCCTGCCAAGGCCGAGATCATCGATTCATTTGTGGTGGGCCCCTCTCTCGGGCAGGAAGCTATCGACAGCGGGTTCATGTCCTTTGTCATAGCCATGGGCTTCGTCCTGTTGTGGATGATCCTCTACTACGGCAGGGCCGGCTGGTTTGCAGACGTGGCCCTGGTATTCAACATCCTGCTCATCTTCGGGGTGCTCTCCAGCCTGGGGGCGGTACTTACGCTGCCGGGTATTGCCGGTATCGTGCTTACAATCGGTATGTCGGTAGATGCCAACGTGCTGATTTTCGAGCGGATCAAGGAAGAATTGAACAAAGGAAAGGGCATGGCCCAGTCCGTGACCGACGGATTCGACAATGCCCTGTCTTCCATTCTGGATGCCAACATAACCACCGGCCTTACAGCCCTGATCTTGCTGGTATTCGGCTCCGGCCCCATCAAAGGGTTTGCCACCACGCTTATCATTGGTATCCTGACCTCGCTCTTTACGGCCATTTTCGTTACGCGCCTGCTGATAGACTGGTACCTGAACCGGCGCGGGCGCATGCTGGCTTTTACCACTGCGCTTACCAAGAACCTGTTCCGCAACCTCGATTTCAACTTCCTGGGCAGACGTAAAATCGCCTATGTGGTGTCCAGTATACTTGTATTGGCAGGGGCCTTTTCGCTCTTTACCAAGGGGCTCGACCAGGGTGTGGATTTCGTGGGGGGTCGCAATTACCAGATCCGTTTTATACATGCGGTGAACCCCACCGAGATTACCAGCGAGCTCAGTGCCGTACTGGGCAGCGCCAGCGCCAAAACCTTTGGTGATGCCAATCAGATTATGGTGACCACCAAGTACAAAGTAGATGAGCAGGGCACCGAAGTAGATGACGAAATCCTGAACATCCTTTTCACCTCGCTTCAGAAATACCTGCCCGACGGGGCCACCTACGAAGATTTTGC
>DATIPV010000418.1:0-5224 GCA_035471525.1 Robiginitalea sp. | reverse complement strand
TTCCCGGTCGGGCTCGCCCGGCAGGTACGGCTGCTCCACGAAAACGGTCTCCCATTGCCCCCCCTGCGATTTATGGCAGGTAATGGCATAGGAGAACTTTACCTGTAAGGCGTTGAAAAAGGGGTTGTTCTTCACCCCGAGGAATTTGCGGTAGGAGGAAGTCTCGTGCTGGTAATCGCGCATCACCTCCTGGTAGAGGCGATTGCCGTCCTCATATGAAAGCGACGGGCTTTCGGCCTTTATGGTATCGAGCAGCAAAACGGTCTCAAAGGGTTCCTGCCGCGGATAATCGACCATGCGCACCCTGACTTCCGCAAAGCGAAACCCGTACAGTTCCTTGATGGCAAACAGTTCCAGGATTTCCAGGATGTCGCCGTTGGCGATGAAACCAGCCTCGGAAGTGCTTTTTAGCCAGAAGTAATTGTTCTTGACCACCATCATATAATCGCCCACAGCGATCTCATTTTCCAAAAAGAGCAGGCGGCCCCTAATGTTTTCGTTGTACAGGTAGGCGCGCTTGTTGGAACGGACGATCACGGCGGTTTCCTCCCATCCGTGACGGTCGTAGGCGCTGCTGATGGCGTCCTGTATCTCAAAGCCGTCGGTAAGCCGCACGATATCCGGAAAGCCCTCCAGCCGAAAGGCGAAGGGGGCGACCGGTTCCTCTGCCAGGGCCTCTCGCAGCCGGGTGGCGTTCATCAGTATGCCCGAGCCCTCAGACTGGCGTACCACCTCGTCCAGTTCGAGCTCGGCCACGGTCTTGCCGTAAGCGCCCTCTAGGGTATCTGCCTGCAGGGCGGGGCTCAGGCTCAGATGCACGGGCGGCAGCTGGGCCGTATCGCCCACCAGCATGAGTTGGCAGCGGAACCCCGAATACACGTAGGTCATCAGGTCGTCGAGCAGGGAGTTCTCCGAGCCGCCCGGGCCCGACGACGGGGCATCGGGTATCATGGACGCCTCGTCCACGATAAAAAGCGTATTCCGGTTCCGGTTGGGTGCCAGGGTAAAGCGCACCCCTCCGGAGCGGTCCTTTTTGGGGAAGTAGATCTGTTTGTGGATGGTTAATGCCTGGGCTCCCGTATAGGCCGACATCACCTTGGCCGCCCGACCTGTCGGCGCCATCAGGACCGCCTTTTTTTTACTGTGCCAGAGGTTGGTGATCAGGGTACCCAGCAGGGTGGTCTTTCCCGTACCCGCGTAGCCTTTCAGCAGGAAGATTCGGTCCTTTTCGGCATCCAGGACAAAGCTCGCGAGCATTTGCAGCGCGCTGTCCTGTTTCAGGGTGGGTTCGTGGGGGAATTTTTCGCGTAAAAGTCTGTAAAATGAGGATGCCGTGAGGGGGTTCATAGACCTTCAAAGATAGGGACGAATTTGCCGCAAACCCTTTCGCGATTAAAAAAAAATTGTAGATTTGTGACTGACCACTAATTCGAAATAACACGTATATAATGAAAACCGTACTTCAGATTGTTCTTTGGGTTATTTGTATCATACTGGGGTATATGATTTACCGGTCCGTGACCGGGCCTATCGAATTCGACAAGTTAAAAAAAGAACGGTTTGCTGATGTTATCGACCGGCTCAAAGATATCCGCAATGCACAGGAGGCCTACAAAAGCGTAAACGGGCGCTTTGCCAACGATTTTGAGAGCCTGGTGCGCTTCGTGGATACCGGCAGGTATGTGATCACCACCCAACGGGATTCATCCTACATGGAATACGACCGGACGTACGGGATCGATCTGCTCAAGGAAGTAAAAATCATCGATACACTGGGGTATGTTTCCGTCAAGGATTCCCTGTTCGCCGGTTCGGACCGTTACCTGAACCTGATGAAGGTTCCCCACGCCGCCGGCAACGAAACCTTCACCATGAAGGCCGACATGCTGGAGCAAAGCGGTTACCGGGCGCCTGTTTTTGAGGCCAAAGTAGCTAAAAACGTGGTTCTCTCCGACCAGCCTGCTGACCTGGTGACCCGTGAGAATGCCCAGATAAGCGTGGAAGAGGTGAACGGGACCGAGATCAGAGTAGGTTCCCTCACCAAAGTAAGCACCAGCGGCAACTGGCCGCCCATATATGACAAAAAAGGAGAACAACAGTAGCCGGCTGCAACAGAAAGAAGATTGGTACCATAAGTTGTCCATTCAGGTTGGCCTGGATGGACTTTCTTTTTGTATTCTGGACACCATCGGCAACAAACTGGCCCTGAGCCACAGCCAGCCCTTTGAAAATCAGCTGACCCCGCACCGGCTGCTGCAGGAGTTGCGTGAGGCGTTCCGGCAGCAGGGGGTAATGGACTACCGCTTTTCGGAAGTGGTGGCCATTCACCGAAACCTTTTGTTCACCTTGGTGCCTCAGGCGTTGTTCGACCCCGGGCAACTCGCCAGTTACCTCAAGTTCAACGCCAAGATGCTGCCCACCGACCACCTCGATTACGATACGATCGACGGGCTGGAAATGATGAACGTATATGTGCCCTTCGCCAATGTAAACAATTACATATACGACCTCTTCGGCGAATTCGAGTTCAAGCACACGGCCACCGTGCTGCTGGAAACGCTCATGAAGCTTCCGGGCAGCGCCCAGGGAACCGTCTGTTACGCGCACCTGTCCGAATCGCAGATGGACCTGGCGGTCTTTACCCAGAAAAAGCTCCGGTTCTTCAACAGTTTCGCGATCAGTTCGGAAACCGATTTCATGTACTACCTCCTCTTTTCGCTGGAACAGCTCGAACTGGAAGCCGCGACCCTGAAGCTGCGGCTGCTGGGAGAAGTGGAAGAAGGCGACCCCCTGTTCGAGATGGCGGCCTCCTACGTGGAGAACGTTGCCATCTTTGCCCCTTCGGGGGAGCTGTTCCCGCCGGGCTCCAAAGAAGCCGGCATCGATTTTACCCTGATCAACTCCCTGTGATACGGATCATATCCGGCACCCATAAAGGCAGACGCATACAGGCGCCCCGGCACTTGCCCGTCCGGCCCACCACCGACCGTTCCAAGGAAGCCCTTTTCAACATCCTGGCCAACCGGATGGATTGGGAATCGGCCCGTGTTCTGGACCTCTTTGCCGGCACCGGAAATATCAGCTACGAATGCGCCTCCCGGGGCTGCCGGTCCATTACGGCCGTCGATGCGCATCCGGGGTGCGCGGCCTTCATCGAAAAAACAGCAACCCAGCTGCAGATGCCGATACAGGCCATGCGCCAGGATGCCCTGCGCTACCTGGAACGGAACCGATTGCCCTACGACCTTATCATTGCCGATCCGCCCTACGCCTACACGCCCGATCAGCTTGCCGGCCTGGCCGAAGCCTGCCTGTCAGCGCACAATCTGGCCCCGGACGGGTTGCTGGTGCTGGAACACGCCAAACAAACCGATCTGAGCGGGCTCCCCGGCTTTCGGGAGGGCCGCCGGTACGGCCAGTCGGTCTTCAGTTTTTTCGAGCGGGAATAAACCATCCATTCGCCCCCAAACAGGAAATCCCCCTTGCAAGGAAGAAAAAACCCGGCTGGCGCCGGACTATTTCCTGTGCCAGTCGGGTTCCATAAAAAAAAGAGTAGGTCGTAAGCCGGATTCTGTACCCCGGCTGGGCCGGGGTGCCTATCATTTATCTGGACCCAGGGTTGCCCCGGGGTTCTATCCGCCTACCCACCAGCTCGGACGTGCCGCCCTCAGGCGCTGGCTTATTTGGCGTTTCACCGCATAGAGTTTACCTGATTTCACTACAGCCGAACTGTACATACTTTCTGTTGCACTGGTCCTCCCGGAAAGCAGAAGCGAGCTTCTCTTCCCGGTGACGGGCGTTACCCGCTATGCCGCACTGTGGTGTCCGGACTTTCCTCCCCGACGCCGGGCGCCGGGGCGATAAGCAGACCTGCTCGGGTGCAAAGATACGGGTTTTTGTTGATAAATTCCGGGGGGCTATCTGCCCCAACGCGCCGAGAAACACCTCTGTATGCGTATATTTGTGGATGGCACGGCCGGAAGCCACAGCAAACCGGCCGGCGCAAAAAGACAGCCATGGAACCCTTTGTCGTATCGGCCCGGAAGTACAGACCCCAGCATTTTGAAGAAGTGGTGGGGCAGCAGGCCATTACGCGTACCCTGCTCAATGCCATCGAGAACAACCACCTGGCCCAGGCGCTTCTTTTCTGCGGCCCGCGGGGTGTTGGCAAGACCACCTGCGCCCGCATCCTGGCGAAAAAGATCAACGAAGACGGCAACCAGCGGGAAGGGGAAGATTTCGCCTTCAACATCTTTGAGCTCGACGCGGCGTCTAACAACTCGGTAGACGATATCCGGAACCTGATCGATCAGGTTCGGATCCCCCCGCAGGTGGGCCGCTACAAGGTCTATATCATCGACGAGGTTCACATGTTGTCGCAGGCGGCCTTCAACGCCTTCCTGAAGACCCTGGAAGAACCGCCCAGGCACGCTATCTTTATTCTGGCCACTACCGAAAAGCACAAGATCATCCCGACCATCCTGTCGCGCTGCCAGATCTTCGATTTCCGGAGAATCACCGTCCGGGATACCACGGAATACCTGAATCAGATTGCCCGGGAACAGGGTGTGGAAGCCGAGGAAGAGGCGCTGCACATGATCGCCCAGAAGGCCGACGGGGCCATGCGCGATGCGCTGTCGATCTTTGACCGGGTGGTGAGCTTTGCCGGCAACCGGCTCAGCCGGAAGGCCGTGGCCGAAAACCTGAACGTGCTCGACGTAGACGTGTACTTCAAGAGCACCGACCTGATCCTGGAAGGCGATATACCCGGGTTGCTGGTCTATTTCAACGAAATACTGGCACAGGGCTTCGAAGGGCATCACTACATCAACGGACTGGCCTCCCACATTCGCGACCTCATGGTATGCCGCAGCGAAAAGACCGTGGCCCTGCTGGAGACCAGTGAGGGGAGCCGCCAGCGCTATCTGGAACAGGCGGCCCGTTGCGAAGGAGATTTTTTGCTGCAAACCCTGGAGCTGGCAAACCAGTGCGACCTGGACTATAAAAACAGTAAGAACCACCGCCTGCTGGTGGAACTCTGCCTGATGAAAATGGCCTCCGTGGGGAAGGTCGAAAAAAAAAAGGGATCTGAAGACGAACCTGCCCTGATCCCGGCTTCCCGCTTTCACCAACCTGCCCGGACAATGCCTCCCCCGGCACGGCCGACCCAGCCCGAAGAGGATGTGCAGGTACCGGCCGCCAACCCCGGGGCTGAGGCCTACCC
>DATIPV010000417.1:0-2271 GCA_035471525.1 Robiginitalea sp. | reverse complement strand
GGAAACAGGACAGGCAAAAAATGTCGGGCGCAAATCACTGTCGGGGCAGGCCCGATAATCCAGAGGCCAGCCACTGCCTGTACGAATCGGCATCGGTATTCTGCACGGCGGGGTTCAGCACCTTCAGGTCGGGAGAAAGCTGCACGTAGAAGGGCTGAGAAACCGACCCGAAATTGACTGTCTGGAAGGTGCTCCAGAGGTCGCCCACCGTCTTGATCTGCTTGGTGCGGCCATTGCTAAAACGGAAGACGAATTGCTGGTCTTCCGGGAGTGCCTTCCGGTCATCCACATAAAGGGAAACCAATATATAATGGCGGTTCAAAAGATCGAATACCTCGGGCTGGCTCCAGACCTGTTCCTCCATTTTTCGGCAATTGACGCAGGCCCATCCCGTAAAATCGAGCAATATGGGCTTTCCCGTAACGCGGGATTGCTCCAGGCCCTCCTCAAAATCCTTGTAGCAATTCAGCCCCAGCGGACAATCCGATTCCGAGGCAACCAGGGTATAGAAGTCGGGGGGAGGAAATCCGCTCAGCAGCGTCAGGGGTTTCCGGCCTATCAGGCCATATGCCAGATAGCCGGCGAATACCAGGCTCAGCAGGCTTCCCCCTACCCGCCAGGCCGACAGCCCGGGTTTCGGGCTATTACCCTTGAATCGCACCCAACCCAGCAGGTAAAAGGCCAGGGCAAGGGCCAGCAAGATCCAGAGCGCCAGGAATACTTCCCGCTTCAGGATGCCCCAGTGCCCGACCAGATCGGCATTGGAAAGAAATTTAAGCGCCAGGCCCAGTTCCAGGAAGCCGAGTACCACCTTTACGGTTTCCATCCATCCACCCGAACGGGGCAGCCGCTGCAACCAGGCGGGAAACAGGGCAAAAAACCCGAATGGCAGGGCCAGGGCCAGCCCGAAACCCACCATGCCCACCGTGAGGTTCCCCGCCACATTCCCTTCGGCCAGGGCTGTGCTGCCCAACAAGCCGCCCAGGATGGGTCCTGTACAGGAGAAGGAGACGATGGCCAGGGTAAGAGCCATGAAGAAAATCCCGATGGCCCCTCCCGCCTTATTGGAGGCCGAATCGGCGCGCGAGGCCCAGGAAGCCGGCAAGGTGAGCTCGTAATACCCGAAAAAGGAAAAGGCAAAGACCAGGAATATCAGGAAAAAGAACAGGTTCAGCCAGATGTTGGTGGCGATGGAATTCAGGATCTGCGAATCGACCGAATCGAAGATGTGAAACGGCAGGCTCAGCAGGAAATAGATCAAAACGATGCTGAATCCGTAAAACAGGGCAGATGGTACCCCGCTGCGCTTATTCCCGGAATGTTTGGTGAAAAAGGAAACCGTGAGGGGGATCATGGGAAATACACAGGGCGTTAGCAGGGCGATAAGCCCTCCGAGGAAGCCGAGGCCAAAGATCATCCAGAGCCCGGCTCCGGCGCCGTTCCCCTGAGCTTCGCCGTCGACCAGGAGCTTTTCCGGATCCCGGAGCGGAAGGCGCAAGCGGTCGCCCAGGGCTTTCGAGCGCGCATCGATTTGGATTACGGGAATTTCGGCTGGGGAACCGTCGAGGGAAAAAGCAAAATCCATTTGGCCGGGAATGCATACCTCCTTGCAGACCTGATAATAAATGGAAGCCCGAACCACCCCGATGGCGGGGTCCTGCACCGAAATTTCCTGCGTAAAGCGGGCCCTGCCTTCAAAGAAGGTCTCGTCTACCTTGAAAATGTCGTTATAGGCCACGCGGGTTTCGCTCTCGCTGACAGGCCCGACCAGGGTATACCCCTCCCCCGCCCCGGTAAATTCAAATTCTGCCCCCAGGGCCCCGTCGGGATGGGAATACTGGGAATACAGGTGCCAGTCTTCAGCAATCTCCGCTTCCATAACCAGGAGGAAGGTGCTGTCGGAGCGCTTTTCCACCGAATGGCTCCACTGTACCGGATCAGGGTTCTTCCCAAGGTCGATAAGCTGCGAATGGGCCGGGGCCAGGCTCAGTCCGGTTAACAATAAGGCGATTAATCTTCCCATGTGATCTTCAGAATTTCGCTGGTCTTGTCAGACACCTTAAATCGATCGTCGGCCCGCCGGCCCACGATCCAGACTATTTCGTCCCCGCTGCATAAAATCCATTGGGCCTCTTTTTCGTAGCGGCTCATGGAGGCGTCCCTGAAATATTTGGAGACCCGTTTGCGGCCTTCCATTCCCAGTGGGTAAAAATAATCCCCTTTGCGCCATTTACGAAGGCACAGCCCCTCCTTTAACGTTTCTTTATCGAC
>DATIPV010000416.1:0-3141 GCA_035471525.1 Robiginitalea sp. | reverse complement strand
AAGGCCTTAAAACCGATGCGGGTGATTTTGCCAGTCATTTTCTCCCAAAAAATCAACATTTGCCTGCGGCCCCGCGAGTATGGTAATCGCGCCTTCCTCCCGCAGCTCCTTGGCCAGCAGGAAAAGATCCTCGCGACCACTCAAAGCGGAAAATCCGACGATCGGCCTCTGGGCGCCGAAATAATCGGCCAGCGCCTTTTTTAGCGACGCCCGCTCATCGTCTCTGGTGACGGCAATGACGATACACGCATAAGGTGTATTGTCCTGGATAATGGTGGCGGCCATTTGCGGACCCAGAAGGCCATAGCGCTCATCTTTAAAATAGCTGGTGATGATGGCCATTTTTTTTGCGCAGCGAGATTCGATTTGGGATAAACTCATTTCGTTATGCTGGGCTGGGAACTCCGATGAAGTTCATCTGAGCCATATGCCGGCCGGGAAATAAAATTAAGGCGGGTCAATACCAGGAAGTTATAAGCGTTAAAAGCAAATCCAAAGTTATCTTGAGTTCTTAGGTCTTGTGGCCGTGGAGCACTGGAGTGATGGAGTATTGGAGTATTGTCAGCAGATATCCAAATTTTAACCATTGCTCCAGTACTCCATTACTCCACCACTCCGAAATTAAATTAATTTGAAAGCCACCAGGAGGATAAGCCGTGTGTCGGTTAAAGATCTGAATGGAAAATGATGGAGGTTCCCGGATAAATCAGGAACCTCCCAAAACCGCTTGATGCAACCGCAAGCTTTAAGGCTGTCGCCTAAATCTGCGCCTCAAGCGCGGCGGCCTCTTTACCGGCTGCAGATACGCGTTCGGCCGCATTTCTGCGCTTAAGGGTGGCCACCTCATCGGCCTCGATAAAATCTACAGCCTTTTCTTCACAGAACCTGACGCACTGGGGATCACCGTCGCACAGGTCGCATTTGAAGATCTGTTTGTCGATGACATTAAAACTCATCGCACCAAAGGGGCATACCCCGACGCACGAGCGGCAGCCGATACAGGCATCATAGTCTACCGATATCCGGCCCATCTCATCATCTCGGGAGATGGCCTTGACCGGGCAAACATTCATGCAGGGCGCATCCTGACACTGTTGGCAGGACATCGGGATATAAAGACCCTCGGCCTCCCATTTCATTACCCGGATCCGGCTGCGGGTGGGATTGGAAATTCCATCATGCGAAACAGCACACACAAGCTCGCACAGCCGGCATCCGGTGCATTTTTGATAATCTATGTACAAGGCTTTTGCCATGGTTTTTCCCTCTCATTTGTTCCTTTACCATCTTTAGCTGAATGCTGGCAGCCGACGTGATTTACAAAACGTGCGACGGCTCATTTTCAAGGCCCAGCTCCTTTAAAACCTCAGGTTTGGGGTTACCCTCTTTGTCCAGGCCTTTGTACTCGTAAAATTCATCGATCATCTTGCTGAATTTCTCCTTGTCCAGATGCGATCCGATGACACCGGGGGCGCCGCGTTTGGCCGGCTCGTCGAAGTAGCGGTGGTTCAGCATATCGCCCTTTTTGAGGTCGTCCCTTTGCAAGCCTTCACGGAGGTTGAAGAGCCTTTCCATCATGTTGGCCCGCCGAGATGCCTGCCAGAGTTCTTCCGGCGTCATCTCAAGGCCGCAGTTATAGTAGAGGACTTTTGACCAGTCCTCATAATTTGGCAACGTTGCGCCGAGGAAAGTCGTGTGATATTTGCATATCCCAAGGGAATCCACACCCATGAAACAGTTCTCCTGCCAGAAAACCGGCCAGGCCTTACCTTCATAGGCGGTATGCTTTGAACTCAAGGGGCCATTATAGGGAACGGGGTTGCTGTAGATTTTCCTGAGAACCTCTTCCGGCAGATGGTAGAGATCGATGGCCGGGCGACTCCGCAGGTGGTCCGAGCCGCGCGAGGCCGTGGCGATGTTGAGGGCCAGGCCGGGCGTGGCCCGTTCATCGGACTGGAGGTTCTGCATTCCCTTGACCTGAATAAGGTAATCAAAGGCACCCTTGCCGATCTTCTCAGCTGCCCGGATGCCGCCTTCTGCCAGCACATCACCCAGATAACCCTTCCGGAAGCAGATGCGCTCAATCATTTCAATGACGGCCTCATCGTTTCCGAACCGCAAATCCACACCGTCGGTGTCCTTATCGGTGAGAATGCCTTCCTCGTAAAGCTCCATCGCCCAGGAGATGATGCTGCCGATCTCCAGGTTGTCCACACCGTATTGATTGGTCAGGTGGTTGCCCACCAGGACCGTCAAGGCCCTCGGCGTATCGGTTTCACCGCCGAAGGCGGCCTGCGCCGTGTAATCGGGTCCCTCATCATAACGGCCTTTATAGGGGCCTTCCGGGATCCGGTATTGAGCCCGGCAGTGGACCTGACAGCCGTAACATCCGGTCATGTGGTGAGGTCCCATGGTCTCTGTGGCAATCTCGTCGATCCTTTCAGGCTCGATATCGTCGGCATATTCGCACTGGTTGTACTGGAAATTGCGGCACCTGATGCCGCCCCAGGAATTGGTGGCGCCCCAGATGAAGGGCGTCCCCAGGGTTCCCATGGTCTGGTTGACCTTGGCTCCCGTGATTTGCTCGATAAACCGCTTGTTGAACTCAAGTGCTTCGCTGGGACGTGCGATCTTGATATCCATGGTTCCTCTGGCGGCAATCGCCTTGAGGTTTTTCGAGCCCATAACGGCCCCCATGCCAGATCGTCCGGCTGCGTTTTTGATCCCTGTCATCACATTGGCATACCGCACAAGGTTTTCGCCAGCCGGTCCGCAGACCGCGGACTTCACCTCCTGGTCTCCAAGATCTTCCCGGATGGCCCATTGGGTGTCGGTCACGGACTTCCCCCATATTGCCCGGGCGTCTTTGATCTCGATCTCTCCATTGTGCACATAGATATAAACCGGATGTTCGGCCCTGCCCTTGACTACCAGGTGATGAAAGCCGGCCCAGGCCAATTCAGGGGTAAAAAATCCGCCCATATTGGCGCTGCCAAGCAATCCGCTGAGGGGAGATTTGGCCATAACGTGGCACCTTGAAGTGGCTGAAGCCAGCGTTGCGCAAAGGAGCCCGCCGCTGATGATAAAGACATTATCGGGTCCCAGGGGGTCACAACCTTTTTTTGTGTGGTTGTAAAGCAA
>DATIPV010000415.1:0-3909 GCA_035471525.1 Robiginitalea sp. | reverse complement strand
TGGGTTACTGGCTGTTTGACCCGACGGCCCTGCCCAAGGGCAACATCGCCGCAGGCCTGGGGATGAAACTCCCCACCGGCAACTATCAGGCCACGGATATCTTTTACAATGTGGGCCCTGAAGGCGGGCCCGAAGTGCGGCCCGTGGACCAGTCGATCCAGCCGGGCGACGGGGGTTTCGGCATCACGGCCGAGGTGCAGTTCTACCGGGAGCTCTCGGCGGCCTGGTTCCTGTACGGGGGGGCATTCTACCTCTCGAACCCCCGGGAAACCAACGGGGTAAGGACCTTCCGGGAGACCCTGAACCCCATCCTGCAGAACGAGGCCATCATGTCGGTGCCCGACCAGTACGCCCTGCGCCTGGGAGTTACCCACCCGTTTTCGGATGCCTTTTCGGCCTCCCTGGGCCTGCGTTACGACGAAGTGCCGGTGAAGGACCTCTTTGGCGGGAGCGCCGGGTTCCGACGCCCGGGGAACGTCCTGGCCATTGACCCGGGGGTAACTTATCTCGCGGGGCCGCTGGCCCTGAGCCTGAGCGTACCGGTGGCGGTGCGGCGCGAACGGCCGCAGAGCGTCACCGACAAGGAAACCGGGGCTGCCACAGGAACCCCGCGCAACGGGGACGCCGCCTTTGCCGACTACCTCATCAATGCGGGGGTGAGCTACCGTTTCGCCAACAACCGGGTCAGGGTAAGCCCGGAGCAGGCAGATCCCTTCAAGGGATAGGTGCCGGAAATTCGGAAGGAGACCCGGCCGTTTGCAGGGATCACCGCAGGTTGGCCAGGCTTTTTTCGAGGGTTTCTATCTTGGCCTCGGCGTCGGAAGCCTTTTTGCGCTCCAGGGCCACTACCTGCTCGGGGGCGCTGCTCACAAATCGGTCGTTGGAGAGCTTTTTCTGTACGGATGCCAAAAAGCCCCGCGTGTAGTTCAGCTCTTCCCGTATTTTCTCAATTTCGGCTGCCACGTCTACCGAGCCCTGCAGGGGCACGAAATACTCGTTGCTCTTTACCCGGAACGACAGAGCCCCTTCGGGGGCCTGCTCCACGCGGGCAATGTCGGAGACGTTGGCCAGCTTGGCGATCAGCACATCCCAGCCCGGGCCGATTTGTTCCTCGTCCAGTACCCGGAGAGCCAGCGCTTCTTTGAAAGGCAGGTTCTTGTCCTTGCGGATGGTCCGGACAGCCGAAATCACTTCCCTTGTGAAATCAAAGCCCGTAAGCAGGGCTGCATCGGGCTGTCCGGCCCGGGGCCAGGAAGCGATCACCAGCGCCTCTTGCGGGCTGCGGGCTGCGATGTACTGCCAGACCTCCTCGCTGAGGAAGGGCATAAAGGGGTGCAACAGGCGCAGGTTGTCTTCGAACAGGGCAATTACCGCGTCGTAGGTCTGCCGGTCTATGGGTTGTCCGTAAGCCGGCTTAACGATCTCCAGCAGCCAGGAGCAGAAATCGTCCCATACCAGCTTGTAAATAACCATCAGGGCATCCGAAATCCGGTATTTGCTGAAATGGTCCTCGATCTCCAGCAGGGCCTCTCCCAGGCGCGCCCGGTACCAGGCGATCCCCAGGCGGGCAGCCTCGGGCTGCGGGGCGTCGGCCACCTTCCAGCCATGCACCAGGCGAAAGGCGTTCCAGACCTTGTTGGCAAAATTGGCCCCCTGCTGGCAGAGCGACTCTTCGAAGAGCAGGTCGTTGCCGGCCGCAGCGCTCAGCAACAGCCCCACCCGCACCCCGTCGGCCCCGTAATCCGAAATTAGTTGCAGGGCGTCGGGCGAATTACCGAGCGACTTGGACATTTTGCGCCGCTGTTTGTCCCGCACCAGACCGGTAAGGTAAACGGTGTGGAAGGGCGGTTGCTTCCGGTAGGCGTACCCGGCCATGATCATCCGGGCCACCCAGAAGAACAGAATATCCGGGCCCGTAACCAGGTCTGAGGTCGGGTAGTAGTAATTCACCTCCGGATTGTCGGGCTCCAGAATGCCTCCGAACACGCTGATCGGCCAGAGCCAGGACGAGAACCAGGTGTCCAGCACGTCTTCGTCCTGCCGCAGTTGCGCGGCTTTCAGACCGGGGTTCCCGCTGCGGGCCCGCGCCTTTTCCAGGGCTGCCTCAGCGGTTTCGGCCACCACGTAATCTTCCTTGCCCGGCCCGTAATAGTAGGCGGGTATGCGCTGCCCCCACCAGAGCTGACGGGAAATATTCCAGTCGCGGATGTTTTCCATCCAGTGGCGGTACGTATTGTCGAATTTGGAAGGCACCAGCTTAACTTCGCCGCTTTTCAGCACGGCATCCAGGGCCGGCTTGGCCAGCTCCTCCATGCTGAGGAACCATTGGTCTGAAAGCCGGGGCTCGATAACGGCATGGGTGCGTTCAGAGGTTCCCACCTTGTTCACATAGGTTTCCTGCTTTACCAGAAAGCCCTTTTCCTCCAATTCAGCGGCCATGGCCCTGCGCGCCTCGAAACGGTCCATCCCCCGGTAATGCAGTCCATAGGCGTTCAGGGAGGCGTCGGGGTTGAAGATGTCGATGATCTCCAGCCCGTGTTTCTGACCCAGCACATAGTCGTTCTCGTCGTGGGCCGGGGTCACCTTCAGGCAGCCCGTGCCGAATTCCATGCTCACATACGGATCTGCGATAACCGGAATTACCCGGTCGCAAATGGGGACACGCACCTGTTTGCCGTGCAGGTGGGTATAGCGCTCGTCGTCGGGATGTACACAGACCGCCGTATCGCCCAGAATCGTTTCGGGCCGGGTGGTGGCGATTACCACCTTCTGGTCAGACCCAACCACCGGATAGGCTATATGGTACAGAAAACCCTGCCGTTCTTCATAATTGACCTCTTCATCTGAAAGGGTGGTCTGGGCCTCAGGGTCCCAGTTCACCATGCGGTAGCCCCGGTAGATGAGCCCCTGCTCGTAGAGGTCGACGAAAACCCGTATCACGGATTGCTCCATATCGGGATCCATCGTGAATTTGGTGCGTTTCCAGTCGCAGGAACACCCCAGCTTCTTAAGTTGCTCCAGAATTACCCCGCCATAGTTGTGGGTCCAGTCCCAGGCGTGTTCCAGGAATGCCTCCCGGCCGATGCTGTCCTTGGAGATCCCCTCGGCCCTGAGCTTTGCCACCACCTTGGCCTCCGTGGCGATGGAGGCGTGGTCGGTGCCGGGCACCCAGCAGGCATTCTTCCCCATCATGCGGGCGCGGCGGACAAGCACGTCCTGGATGGTATTGTTCAGCATGTGGCCCATATGGAGTACCCCCGTTACGTTGGGCGGGGGAATCACGATGGTGTACGGCTCCCGCCCATCCGGTTCTGAATGGAAATAGCCGTGTTCCAGCCAGTAACTATACCACTGCTTTTCAACACGTTGCGGATCATATTTCGAAGGAATATCCATCTTTTGGTACGGTTTTTGAACGCTTACTCCGGAGATTTGAAGCGAACCCGGGCCCAAACATTGCCTTGGACCCGGGTTCCTGTAAAATGTCCGCAAAATTAATACGAAACAAAAATAAGTAACGTTAGAACAAAACAAAAGAATTTTGGATGTTGGTCAGGCAATGGCTACATTTGAAATTCACCCAAAAGGTATCACTATGAAAAAAGTAGTATTAATACTCTTTGTCGGCCTGCTTACCTGGGGCGTTTCGGCCCAGGAAAAGACTGCCAAGATCGAGTTCAAGTCCGATACGGTCGATTACGGAGAGATTGAGAAAGGAAGCGACGGGGTTCGGGTATTCGAATTCACCAACACCGGCGATGCTCCTTTGGTGATCAGCAAGGTGAGCTCCAGCTGCGGGTGCACCATACCGAAAAAACCTGAGGCTCCCATCCAGCCGGGCGAGACCGGAGAGATCCAGGTGAAATACGACACCAACCGGGTGGGGCCGATCCGCAAGGCCATTACGGT
>DATIPV010000414.1:0-2957 GCA_035471525.1 Robiginitalea sp. | reverse complement strand
CGATCAGGTATTTGTGCTCCGGGTGGCGCAGGGTGGTGTGTACTATGCCCTTCCAAAGCAGGAACAGGGGCATGGGTTTTTGCTGGTACTCCTTGACGATATAGGCCCGGCCCATTTCTATGGACTGCCGCATCATCTTGTAGAGCTCGGGCTCGAAACGGAAGAGGTCTTGCAGGTAAAAGCCGTCGATGCCGTACTGATCGAAGATCTCAGAACCCATCCCCATGCGGTAGGCCCCCACGATCTGCTTCTCCTGGTCGTCCCATAAAAAGAGATGGTGGTAGTACTCGTCGAAGCGGTCCAGGTCTATTGCATTATTGGTCCCCTCCCCTATGGCCCTGAAGGTGAGTTCCCGCTGCCTGCCGATTTCCTGAAGGATAAAGGGCATATCTTTTTTCTGGGCCAGGAATACCTCGTAATTCTTGCTCTGCAGCAGCCGGCACCCCTTTTCCCGAAGCCTCCCGATTTCGCCCTGTATAACCTCCTTGCGCACGGCCGTGGCAATCCGCCTGGGCGTTTTCGGGATCTTGAGCGTCCCGGGAATCTGGTCGATGAGCCTTTCCCGCTCGTAGGCGTTGGCCAGGATATAGGTCTTGCGCCTCAGGAGATCGGAGAATTCCTCCAGGGATTCCTGTTCCTGCAGCACGGACACCTGGATGGGATGGCCGATGCGCACTTTGATCGGACGGTTCCGCTGGGTAATCAGCTCCGACGGCAGCTTGGCCGTGCGAAACACCGGGTTGATGCGGGAGAGGTAATAAAACAGGCGGCTGTTGCGGGCGTGAAAATAAATGGGCACCACCGGCACCTCGGCCTTGCGGATGAGCTTGAGGGCCGCCTCCTCCCAGGGCCGGTCCACGATGAGCTGCCCGTCTTTATAGGTAGAAACTTCCCCGGCCGGAAAAATGCCGAGGGGATGCCCGTCCTGCAGGTGCTCCATGGCCCTTTTGAACCCGGCAACCGAGCCTTTCACATCCCGGTGGTTTTCAAAGGGGTTAACCGGGAGGATGTAGGGCGCGAGGGGGGCGATGCGCTGCAGCAGGAAATTGGCGACAATCTTGTAGTCGGTGCGCTGCTGCAAGAGCAGTTTGAGCAACAGCACCCCGTCGATCCCGCCCAGCGGGTGGTTGCTGATGGTGATAAAAGCCCCCTCTTTGGGCAGCCTCCTGAAATCTTCCTCCGGGATCTCAAAGTCGATCTCGTAATGCTCCAGGATGCGGTCCAGGAATACGGGGCCCGGCAAGTCGGAGTGCCGGCGGTAAAAGCGGTTCAGGCTGCTGATCCGGGTAAGGCGCATAAGCAGCCACCCCATCATGGTTCCTGCAATCCGGTACCGGTCCAGGTGGATGGCTTTGGCAACTTCCTTGGCACTTACTAAACTCATCTGCGGCTGTGACTATGCGGGTAAAGATAGAAAATTGACTCCGGCCCGCGGCGATTTTTGGAAATATCTGGTTGCCCGGGGAGCTTACTGGACCACCAGCTGAAGGGTCTCCATGCTGCGCTGCTCCAGAAGCACTTCGCGCCCGGTCCGGAGCGACTTTATTGCCTCGCTGTTGAAGTGCCGGATGGTGTACAGCGAAACCCCTTCGTAGCAGACCACGTTGAAGCGGGCTTTCAGCTTCGACAGCAATTCGGGCAGGGTCCCGTATTTATTGTCGACGCAGACCGAAAAGCTGATGGCCGAATTCTGGATCAGGTCCACTTTCATCCGGTGGTCGTGCAGCATCTTGAACAGGTAGCCGATGTTGTCTTCCACGATAAAGGAAAAGTCCAGAGACGAGAGTTTCATGAGCACCTGGTCCTTTTTCAGGATGAAGCACGGCACCTCGGGTTCGATACCGGGCCCTTTCCCCACGGTGGTGCCCGGGTCGCCCGGGTTCAGGAACGATTTAACGTGCAGGGGGATCTCCTTGCGCTGTAAGGGCTGCAGGGTCTTGGGGTGTATTACCGAGGCTCCGTAAAAGGCCAGCTCAATGGCCTCGCGGTACGAGATGCGATGCAGCAGGCTCGCCTTTTCAAAATAGCGGGGATCTGCGTTGAGCACGCCGGGCACGTCCTTCCAGATGGTTACCGACTTGGCGTTGAGGCAGTAGGCGATAATGGCCGCCGTGTAATCGGAGCCTTCCCGCCCCAGGGTGGTGGTAAAGTTGTTGTCGTCGCTTCCCAAAAAGCCCTGGGTAATGAACAGCTCCCTGCGACCTGCCAGTTCCGAGATGGCTGCCTGGGTCTTTTCCCATTGCACACTGGCATCGCGGTAGCGGGAATCGGTCTTCAGGTAGTTTCGGATGTCGAGCCAGGTATTGGGCACCCCGTTATCGGCCAGATAGGCGCTCACGATAACCGTGGAAAGCATCTCCCCATACCCCACCACCTGGTCGTAGACAAAGCTGTTGTTGGGCGATTTGTTCCAGGCCAGAAAGCCCCGCACCTCGTCGAAGAGCCCGCGCACCTGCTGGTGAACGGCATGCCCCCGGGCAGGGAACAATTCTTTCAGGATTCCGTCATGATAGTCTTCTACCTGCTGCAGGGCCGCCGGCACGGTGGCCTTGTCGTCAAAATAGGCCCGCACCACTTCCTCCATGGCGTTGGTGGTTTTTCCCATGGCCGAGACCACGAGAAAGGTATTTTCCGTTCCCGTATGCCGCAATACGGCCCCTACATTGCGGACCCCCTCCGCATCCTTTACGGAGGCGCCCCCGAATTTAAATACCCGCATAAGCTTTCAAATAGGCTGCAATACCGTTTTTGTCGAGATGAACCACGTTCCAGTCCCGCATTACCCGGGCCCCGCGGCCCTCATAAAATGCTATGGCCGGGGCATTCCAGTCCAGGACCTCCCAACTCACCCTGTTGGCGCCGATCCCGGCAGCATGCCGGATTACCTCCGTCAGCAGGGCGCTGCCCAGTCCCGACCCACGGGCAGCCTCGGTAACGATGAGGTCTTCCAGATGGAC
>DATIPV010000413.1:0-9107 GCA_035471525.1 Robiginitalea sp. | reverse complement strand
CCCCCCGAAAGGCGAGTTTGTGCTGGTGGTGGCCGGCCGGGAATGAGCCCGGCGCGCCCTGGTTGTTTCCGTCGCAAGTCGGGCAAAACCTTAAGGCGAAGCGTGTTTTCCCTCTTCCCAGCCCAGCCTGCCCAGGTACTTCTCCCCGCTGGATACGGCCCCGGGTTCTATCTGGGTAGCCATGGAATCGTTCCACCGGTTCAGGTAGCCGAACAGGGCAATCACCCCCATCATTTCAACGATTTCACCTTCGCTCCAGTATGTGCGCAGGCGTTGGCTCAGGGCCGGGTCCACGGCATTGGGGATTACCGAGGCGGCCAGCGCAAAGTCTAGGGCAGCGCGTTCGGCTTCGGAAAAGGAGGGATGCGTGCGGTACTCCCACACATGCTCCAGCTGGTCTGGCGGGGCGCCGTATCGCTCGGCGGCCCGAATGGCGTGCGCCTGGCAATACCGGCATCCGGCGGCATTGCTGCTCACCCAGGCGATCAGGCGTTTCAGGGCCGAACACACGCGTCCCTGGTTGGCCATTACCGCCTTGTTCAGATTGATGAAGGCCTGCGAGATGGCCGGCCTGTGCTGCATGGTAAGCACCGAGTTCGGGCAGAACCCGAGGGTTTCATTGAAAAAGGCGGCGAGCTGCGCGGTCTGCGGGTCGGCGGCCGGATCGAGCGGGGTAACTAGCGGCATAAACGTGGTATTTGTTGTATTTTTGAGGTCTTAAGTAACAAAAAATATGGCAGCTACCAATCATATTACGGCCCGATGGCTCGGCGACATGAGCTTTGAGAGCACGAATCCATCGGGCCACACCTTGCGGATCGACGCCAGCCCCGCAGACGGGGGCGCCGGAGCGGGTTTGCGGCCGAAAGCCCTGATGCTGAGCTCGCTGGCCGGGTGTTCCGGGCTCGATGTGGCCTCCCTGATCCGCAAGATGAAGCTGGAGGTCCGCGACTTCCGCATCGATATTGACGCAGCCCTCAGCGAAAGCCATCCGCAAACCTATACATCTGTTCGGGTGGAATTCCACTTTTTCGGCCCGAACCTGGACCATAAGAAACTGGAGCGGGCCGTGCAGCTTTCCGTGGAAAAATACTGCGGGGTAATGGAGATGTTCCGCCGTTTCGCGGCCGTCGAACACGCCGCCCTGTTCCACGATGAATAACCCGTCGGAAGCTTTGCCGGGCACCCCGCTGCACGTACCTTGCACCCAACACCCGTAAATTTGCCCTTACAGACCGCGATGCGCTGGATTGTCAAACCCGAACCCGATATGGATGCAACTACCGCTCTGGCCTCAGAGCTCGGGGTAGACCCGCTGGTTGCCTCCCTGCTGATACAGCGGGAAATACGGACCTTCGAAGAGGCCCGGCTTTTCTTCAGACCGTCTCTGGAGCATTTGCACGATCCTTTTTTGATGAAGGACATGGATGCAGCCGTCGAGCGCATTGAACGGGCCCTTTCCGGGCAGGAACGCATTTTGGTATACGGCGATTACGATGTGGACGGCACCACTGCAGTAGCTCTGATGACCGATTACCTCAGGGAACAAAAGGCCGAAGTGGCCAGTTATATCCCCGATCGGTACGCCGAGGGATACGGTTTGTCTTTCCAGGGGATAGACTTTGCCCACGACAACGGCATCGGACTGATTATTGCCCTGGATTGCGGAGTCAAAGCCCTTCAGCAGGCAACGTACGCCCGTGAGAAAGGGATTGACCTGATCGTCTGCGACCACCACCGCCCGGGCCCGGTCTTGCCCGAAGCCGTGGCCGTACTCGATCCCAAGCGGGGAGATTGCCCGTACCCTTTCAAGGAGCTCTGCGGATGCGGGGTGGGCTTTAAGCTCCTGCAGGCCCTGCAGGCCCGGAAAGGATTGGGGGTGGAGACTTTGCTGCCGTACCTCGATCTGGTAGCCACGGCCATTGGGGCCGACATCGTCCCCATAACCGGAGAGAACCGGGTATTGGTCCATTTCGGGCTCCAGGTGATCAATACGGAGCCGCGTCCCGGGCTTCGTGCGCTGATGCAGGGGGTACAGCGCGACCGGTTCGAGGTCTCCGACCTGGTTTTTCAACTGGCACCCCGCATCAATGCGGCGGGGAGGATGCAGCATGGGGAAGAAGCGGTACGACTGCTCACCGAAACGGACTTTGGAAAGGCCCTTGCACAGGCAGCCCGCATTGAAGCCCTGAACACGGAACGGCGCGATACGGAACAGGCCATTACGGAAGAAGCCCTGGCCATGATCCGCGAAGCGGGGGAGGGTGGCCGCATGAGTACAGTGGTCTACAGGGAAAACTGGCACAAGGGGGTTATCGGGATAGTCGCGTCCCGCCTGATTGAGAGCTACTACCGGCCTACCCTGGTCTTCACCCGAAGCGGCGACAAACTGGCCGCCTCGGCCCGCTCGGTACGCGGCTTCGATCTGTACGAGGCCCTGGAAGCGTGCTCAGACTGTCTGGTCCAGTTTGGCGGCCATACCTATGCGGCGGGGCTTACGCTGGAGGAGGCCCGCTATGAGGAATTCAAAGCGCGTTTCGAAGAGCAGGTGTCACGAACCATGGACCCCGACCTTCTCACCCCGGAAATCCGCATCGACATGCCCATCCGCCTGGACCAGATCGACGCCAGGTTCGTGCGGATCTTGAATCAATTTGCCCCGTTTGGCCCCGGGAACCAGACCCCGGCCTTCCTGGTGGGCCCGCTGCGCGACACAGGCTATGCCCGCACGGTCGGAGAAACCGGGGCGCACCTGAAACTTGCCGTTACGCAAGAGTCGGCCGGACCGATTGGAGGGATCGGGTTTGGCCTGGGCGAGAAGCTGAAGGAAA
Organism: Robiginitalea sp.; assembly: GCA_035471525.1. Classification (GTDB taxonomy): domain Bacteria; phylum Bacteroidota; class Bacteroidia; order Flavobacteriales; family Flavobacteriaceae; genus Robiginitalea. Next base: position 6,276 of record DATIPV010000413.1, on the reverse strand, counting down.
TACGGGAACGGCATCCTTTCCGAGCCGTTATCTCAGTGGAGGAGAACAGCTGGCAGGGCCGAACCCGCATCCAGCTGAAGTTCCGCGATCTGAAAGGGGAGTAATGCACCCCGGCCCGTGGCCCGGCTACTTTTGGTAATATTCCAGTCGCAAGGCCTGCCCGTCGAATACGCCATAACTGTAATACTGAATCCAGTCGCCCAGATTCACATAGCTGGAACCGGGTGCCAGACTAATTTCCAGGGGGAGGTGCCTGTGCCCGAATACGAAGAAGTCGTAGTGTTTTTCTGTGAGTTTCCGTTTGGCGTACTGCACCAGCCATTCGTTCTCTTCCCCCAAAAATTGCGCCTGCTCGTCTCCCGAAAGCAATCTGTTTTTCACCGAGAAGTATTGACCCAGCCGCACGCCCAGATCGGGGTGCAACCAGCGGAAAAACCATTTGGCAAGCGGGTTGGTAAAAACCTTTTTCATGCGCTTGAACCCTTTGTCTCCGGGGCCCAGCCCATCGCCATGCCCGATCAGGAAGCGCCGCCCGCTCAGTTCGAATTCCTGGGGGCGGTGGAAAACCGGGATGCCCAGCTCTTCTTCGAAATAGCCGTGCATCCAGAGGTCGTGGTTCCCCACAAAATAATATACGGGTATCCCCCGGTCTGACAGGCGGGCCAGCGCGCCCAGGGTGCGGGTAAAACCCTTCGGGACAACTTTCCTGTACTCGAACCAGAAGTCGAACAGGTCCCCAAGAAGAAATACGGCAGCGGCCTCTTCCTGAATACTCTCCAACCAGTGCACGAAGGCCCGTTCCCGAGGCAAGCTGTCTGCGGAGCTGGGTGCCCCCAGGTGGTTGTCGCTGGCAAAAAATATCTTCTTGCCTTCCGGAATATCGAGTTGCTTCATGCGTCGAATAACTATTCGTGCGGCCTGCTGGCCGGGTCAGGGATTATCGCTTGCGAACCATTCGGCATAAGCGGTTGCCGTCTCCCGCAGCCGCAGGGAGTGCAAGTGTATACCTTCCGGCAGGCGCGCCCGGATCCGGGATGCAAAATCGACCACCATGTTCTCGCTTGTGGGCTGGTAGTCTGCCAGGATTACCTTATGCCCGTCTTTTTTCAACACCTCGGCCAGGGCCACATGCGGGGTGTTCTTGTTGAAGACCGTCGCATGGTCGAAACGGTCTACGATCTCTTCCCGGACGATGGCTTTCAGGTCTCCGAAATCAAGCACCATTCCCAATTTGACCTGCCCGGGCTCAGAGATGGGCGTGCCGATTACCGTTACGGCCAACTGGTAGCTGTGGCCGTGAACATTCCGGCACTTGCCGTCGTACCCGTACAGGGCGTGTCCCGTCTCGAAGGTGAACTCTTTGGTGATGCGGATTCGCTCCATGGTTGGGTTTCTTCCTGTAAAAGTAGAAATTAAGTCGCAGAATCGGATTTTTCCTTGAACCTGCGCAGGGTTTCCTGCGTAGATTGGGAAAGCGCCAGCTTCCCGGTCATCCCGGCCCTTTCCGGGAGCAGGGTCTCCCAGTGGTCCGTGCCTTCCCACAAAGCCTTTTTCAGCAGAGAAAGCCCCTCCGCCGAATAACTCGCCAGCCGGGAGGCAAAGAACTCGGCTTCCCTTTCCAGTTCGCTCCGCGACTCATAGACCCTGGAATAAAGCCCGTGTTCCTGAGCCCAGTAGGCGCTTTTCCACTCCTGGGGCGAAAGCGCCAGGGCCGCCAAACCGGCGGCGCCCGCTTTGCGCGCGACGGCCGGGGCAATTACCAGGGGGGCAATGCCGATACTCAATTCCGAAAGCCGGATAGAAGCCGCTTCGCAGGCCAGCACGTAATCGCAGGCAGCGATGAAGCCCACCCCGCCCCCTACGGCCTTGCCGTGCACCCTTCCCACAATGGGCTTGGGGCACACGCGCATGGTATTGATAAGTTGTGCAAACCCATTGAAAAAGGCAGTGCTCGATTCCGGGCTGGTAACCTGGAGCAGTTCGTCAAAGGAGGCACCGGCACAGAAGGCCCTTTTCCCTTCGGACTGGACGAGGATTGCCCGAACCTCCGGATTCATTCCCAGGCTTTCTATTTCGCGGCATAGCCGCTCCAGCAACGCGGTGTTCAGGGAATTGCTCGCCGGATGGCCGAATTCCATTATGGCCAGCGGGCCGGAGTGCCGGGTAAACAGACTTCCTTCTGTGCGGGTTGTCGCCATGGTTTTTTGTCAAAGTTATACCTTTTGCAAAAGGGGGTGAAATTTTTGGCGGAACTTCCATACCAGCACGCCGCCTCGGATCGCCATCCACACGGCAAGGGCCGCCCAGATCCCGGTGAGCCCCCAGCCGAGCGCCTTTCCGAGGTACAGCACGGGCAGGTACCCCAGGAAGGTAGCAGCCAGCAATACGTTTCGAAGCAACCGCATCTTTCCCATCCCCTTGTAGAGGCCGTCGTATATAAAGGCCACTGCGCCCAGGGGCAGCACCAAAATAACCACTAAAAATAGCGGGTTGAAGATTTCAAGCACCGCCGGGTCTTCCGAAAAAGCACGGCCGATCGGACGGTGGAACAGCAGGCCCCCGATCATGAGGATGCCACTGACTGCCAGGCCGTACCAGAGCGTTTTCCGGGCGAGGGCCCACAGGCTCGCGTAATCCTGAGCCCCCAGGAAATGGCCCCCCAGGATTTTCCCGGCAATGGCATAACCGTCAATAAAGAAAGCAGCAAAGAGCCACAGGTTGATAGCGATGGTATGTGCCCCGATCTCCCGGTCCCCCAGGGCAGTGGCTTCCCTCACGGCAAAGAGCAAGGCAATATTCAGGCACAGGGCGCGCACGAAAAGGTTCAGGGCCATGCCCACCAGGCGTTTCAGCTCCGGATGCAGGGAATAGCTCGGCAACAGCCTAACCGGCGTCTGCGTGAGGAGCAGGAACAGGGCGAGCACGGCCATTACGCCCTGGGAGATCAGGCTCGCCCAGGCAGCCCCTTCCAGGTGCATGGCAGGAATCCAACCTTCCAGGCCGTAGACCAGCAGCAGGTCGAGGCCAATATTCAGCAAGACGCCCGTAAGGGCAATGGTCATAGGCCACACGGTATTCTGAAAGCCCTGGAAGACACCCATAATGGTAAAGACCAGCAGTGTAAGGGGAAATCCCCAGGCCCGTATCCCGTAGTAGCTAATACAGTATTCCAGAATGGTTCCCGAGGCGTTCAGGAACCGGAAGATGGTTTCTGAGAAGGGAAGGGTCCCCGCCAGGATCAGCAGGCTCAAAAGGATATTCAGGAAAATGGCCTGGGCCGGGAGCGCCTTGATGTCGTTTAGCCTGCCTGCCCCCTCATATTGCAATACGATGGCCGAGATCGCATGGCTGGTCTGGGTGAGAATCCAGACCAGCATGGTGAGAAAAGAGCCGACAATACCGGCTGCCGCCAGCGACTCTACTCCGTTTACGGGGATATTCCCAACTATGGCAGTGTCTGAAATGCTCAGAACGGGTTCGGCTATGCCTGCAAAAATTGCCGGGATAGCAAGGCGGTTGATATTTTTTCGACTGAGCAGCGGGTTCACCAGAGCGATCGTAAGGCGCGTTCGTAACAATAGAAGGGGTAGGCGCTCTGATTCGGGAAATAAACCGCTCCCAGGCGTTTGTACCCCCGTCTTTCATAAAACCGCTGATTGCCTTCGTTCCGGCTGAAAGTGTCCAGGCGCATGGAGCCGGCGCCCTGGCTGCGGGCGTGTTTTTCGGCAAAGTCCATCAGGCTGCCGCCCAGGCCCTTTCGCTGAAATTCCGGATCCACGGCCAGGCGGTGTACATAGCGGGCCCCGCTATCCGGGGTTTCCCAACGGACGGCCTTATATTCGGCATCCATGTGGTCGGAGAGGGCCAGGCAGGCCACCGGGCCGGAGCCGGGGTCGAAAACCCAAAGTTCGCCCCGCGCCAGGTCATTCAGAAAGGCAGCCTGTGTCGGATAGGCTTCATTCCACTGAAAAATGCCCCGGGCGCGCATGGCAGCGCCGCATGCGCGGGCTATCCTCAGAATCTCCCCGACTTCCATTTCTTTAGCCTGACGGATCATGCGAATGCCTCTTTTTGTGTAAATTTAGGCATTAAATCACACCAGCCACTCCATGAAAAACATCCTCGTTCCGGTAGGTAACCCTGAAAGTGCTCGGGAAACCCTTCAATACGCCGTTCAGTTCGCCGCAGCTTTCGGAGCGAACATCTATGTAATGGAGGTGCTCAACATCGGGTATGTTTCTGAGGATATGGGACGGTTGCGCGAAAAGTCTGTGGAAAGCAGCCAGGAACGGATGCGCGAGCTGATAGCCAAGATCGACCCGGCCGGGGTGAGCATCAAAATCGCGACCTATGCCGGAGATATTGTCGACGGGCTTAAAGAGGTCGAAAAGGAACTGGGGATCGACCTGATCATCATTGCCTCCCGCAGCGTGGAGATCGACGAGGAACTCTACCTGGGCAAGACCTCGGGCCGCATCATCAAGCGCACCGATATCCCCACGCTGATTGTTCCCAAGGGAAGCATTTTCGCACCGTATACAAGCATTCTTACAGCCTTCCGATCGGGGGTGCTCAAACGGAAGAAAATATTAAAACCCCTGGTGGCCATCAAGGAAAAGTTCGGGTCGAAAGTGAGCCTGTTGATGGTGAAAACACCCAATTACACAGCCGACGACCTGAAGATCAATACGGCCCTTATGGACATTGCCTCCCAGGTGACCATGACCGAACACGCCAGCACCTATCTGGGCACCCTGGAGCACCTGCAGTCGCACCATCCCGACCTGTTGTGCGTCTTCCGGCGCAGGCGCGGCTTTTTCAACGCCCTATGGGAAAAGAATACGATCCGGAAGTCGGAGTTTTCGGCCCGGATTCCGGTGTTGGTGCTGAGCGTGAAAAAAGACTAATTAGGCTCAGATTGCTAGGGACGCGCTACATCGACATGCCCAGGAGCACTGTAAGCAGCAGCGACCGGGTAAAAGTAGGTGTGTGAGGGGAGAAAAAGGCTACTGACCCCCTTCTGCCGGCGCACCCGATTACCTGATCATCTTCGATAAATTCATAAAAAGTTTCTTCCCGGTTGGCTGGGAAGGAAGCCAGATTGGGCGACTTTACCGGGCCCCTTATCACAATGATGCGCGACCCGTTTGACAGATAGGCATCCAGTTCTTCCCGTATGGCACCCGTCGAGGGGTTCCGTTTCAGGTGGAACTTCCAAATGTCTTCGGGTTGAAGCGAATGGCTGAGTTCGGCATCCTTGAGCTCGATATTCACATCGTCGGATACATACGTCTCGCTGGTTAAAAACACCTCGGGAATTTTTAATGCTTCCCCGACGATTTGCAACCCTCCATCCAAATCTTCCTCCCAATAGCCGGATGTCCAGTATTTCGTGCCCTGGATCTTGAATTTTACGGTTGCTGAATCCTGCAATTCCACCCGGAAGCGCATTTTCTGCATGAGCTCATTCCGCCCATTCACCATCACCTTATTGGACGACGAAGTAATCCCACCCTTGTACCTTGCTGTAGCATAGCCGTCCAATGCGATGCGTCCCTTGCCAAACCATTCCGCTTTGGGCCAGCGGATCGCCACCGAATCGATGGGGGAGGGAAGGGGGGAGTCCTGCGCATGGCTGGGCGTCTGGGAATGGACCAGGAAGTTCAGCCCGCAGGAAAGTGCGATTAGAACGTTTTTTGCAGGGGTGAAAGACATGGCACAACAGGCTCCATTACGCAGGAATGGCTCGATTAAAGGTAGTCATTTCTTGGTCCCGTTTCATCCGTAAGATATTTATGGAACACGCAACTTTGACGCTGGAACTTTTTTATCGGCCATACCCCCTGGGGCATGCAGGCCCGCCCGCACCCCGGTCGAACAGGCTGCTTGCCGGACAAATATCCCGCAGGATGCAAGGAGCTTGCGCGGTACGAGGGTACCTTGTTGCCCGGGGGGTGGGGGTTTTCCCTTACTTGGAGCATCCCGTCTGGGAACTATTGATCTGCCATAAGCCACTGCGAACGGCCCAATCCGCAAAGGCCGGAGTAGCTTGGCTGCTCCGGTCAATCACCAGTACTGCAATTGCAATTCGCTTCGCCTGTCGGCTCAGGCGGCTTAAAACAAAAAATTTGCTCAAGTAGTCTTTGCTGGCCGGTAGGCCGGAGTAGCTTTGCTGCTCCGGACAATCACCAGTACCGCAATTGCAATTCGCTTCGCCTGTCGGCTCAGGTGGCTTAAAACAAAAAAGTTGCTCAAGTAGTCTTTGCTGGCCGGTAG
>DATIPV010000412.1:0-6048 GCA_035471525.1 Robiginitalea sp. | reverse complement strand
GGGCCTGCAGCCCCTGCAGCACCTGCTCGCGGAGAAAGATCCGGACTACTTTCGGGAGGTTGACCTGCAGAACCCGCGCCGGCTCATACGCGCGCTCGAGGTTTGCCTGAGCAGCGGCATGCCCTACAGCTCCTTCCGCGGCCAGTTGCAGCCGCCGGACTTTTTCACGCATATCCCGCTGGGCATCGCGGCGCCCCGCGAGGTGGTGTACAAGCGCATCGATGCGCGGGTAGACCAAATGATGCAGGCAGGGCTGCTGGCCGAGGCCGGGGCACTTTACCCGTACCGTCACCTGAACGCCTTGCAGACAGTGGGTTACCAGGAATTGTTTGCCTTTCTGGATGGGAAATACGGGCTGGAAACCGCCGTGTCGGAAATTAAAAAGAATACGCGCCGCTTCGCCAAGCGGCAGGGCACCTGGTTCCGCAGGAACCCCGATATCCACTGGTTTCCACATAACACCCCCCTGAAGGAAGTAACCGACTATCTCGACACACGCTTAAAGGAACTGGCGCATGGAGAAAACGAAGCCTAAGATCTATTTTGTGATGGGGGTTTCGGCCAGCGGAAAGACCACCCTGGGCAAAGCCCTTGCCCGCGAGCTCGGGCTTGTCTTCTTCGACGGGGACGACTACCACCTGCCCGAGAACATCGAAAAAATGGCCGCCGGCCATCCGCTGGACGACCAGGACCGCAGGAGCTGGCTGAAAAGGCTGAACGAATTGGCCCGGCAATACCAGTCTACGGGGGCCGTCATCGGCTGTTCGGCCCTGAAGGAACAGTATCGGGAATGGCTGTCAGCAGGTTTGGAAACAGCCGTAGTCTGGATCGTTCTCGCCGGGAGTTTTGACGAGATCAGGGAGCGGATCGAAAACCGGAAAGGCCACTTTATGCCCCCGGGCCTTTTGCGATCCCAGTTCGACACGCTGGAACTGCCTTCCTACGGGATACATTTGCCCGTATCCCTTACCGTAGCAGAGATGCTGCATCGGATCCGGGGGGCCGCCCGTGCCGAAGGGGATCCATCCTGAGGCTTGCTAGGCCTTTTCCGAATCGGTCTTTACCACCAGGCGGAATCCTTCCCCGTGGATGTTCAGGATCTCGACGCTGTCGTCCTTCTTCAGGTATTTCCGCAGTTTGGCGATGTACACGTCCATGCTGCGGGAAGTGAAGTAGTTGTCGTCGCGCCAGATCTTGGTAAGTGCCAGCTCGCGGGGCATGAGGTCGTTCTGGTGCAGGGCCAGCAAGCGGAGCAGCTCATTTTCCTTGGGAGAGAGCTTGATGGGTTCTTCGTCTCTGTAGCGCAGGAAGCGCAGCTTGGAATTCAGGTGAAAACCGCCGAATTCAAACTCGTGCTGCTTGCTGTCTGCCAAATTGCTCGACGATTTTCTTTGGAGTATCGCTTTCAGCTTCATCAGCAACACTTCCGAATCGAAGGGCTTGTTCAGGTAATCGTCGGCCCCGGCTTTGTAGCCTTTCAGCACATCTTCCTTCATGGTCTTGGCCGTCAGGAAGATAATGGGGATGTGCTCGTTTTTCTCCCGGATTTCCTTGGCCAGGGTAAACCCATCCTTATAGGGCATCATCACATCGAGGATGCACACGTCGAAAGACTCTTTCTTGAACTTTTCAAAACCTTCCATCCCGTTTTTGGCCAGGGTAACGTCAAAATCGTTCATCGAGAGATAATCCTTCAGGACGATTCCGAAGTTGGGATCGTCTTCTACCAGTAAAATACGCTTATTCTCTGTTTCCATAATGCTTTTAAATTAAAGGGAGCTTAATGAAAAAGGTGCTTCCCTTTCCTTTTTCGCTTTCCGCGTAGACCTCTCCCTGGTGGTCTTCCACTATTCTTTTTACGTAGGCCAGGCCCAGCCCGTGCCCCTTCACATTGTGCACATCACCGGTGTGCTCCCGGTAAAACTTCTCGAATATCCGCTTGAGCACGGCCTTGGACATGCCGGCACCCTGATCCTGAATGCGCACCAGGATCATATTTTTGACCACCTCGGTATACACCTCGATCTTTGGCGCTTCAGGCGAATATTTGATCGCATTGTCCAGAATGTTTACAATCACGTTGCCAAAATGCACGTCATTGGCCAGCACCTGCGAGCGTTCCGCCCCGAGATGGGTCTTGATGTAACCGCCCCGGTCGAGCACGATAAGCTGCACGTGGTTGATCGCTTTGCGGATAACCTCGTGCAGGTCGAGCCGCTCCTTGCTGATGTCGAACTGGTTTTTTTCCAGCTTGGATATCCGCAACACGTTCTCTACCTGGGCGTGCATGCGCTTGTTTTCCTCCCGGATCATCTCCAGGTAGCGTCCGATCTTTTCCCGGTCTTCCAGCACTTTCGGGTTCTTGATGGCCTCCACTGCCAGGTTGATCGTGGCGATGGGGGTCTTGAACTCGTGCGTCATATTGTTGATGAAATCGGATTTGATCTCCGAAATCTGCTTCTGCCTGATCAACTGGTAAATGGCACTGGCGTAGGCCGCCATAATGATCAATGTGAAAAGCAACGAGAGGGCGGCCATGCTGATTATGGAGCTGAAGATGAATTTTTTCTGCCTCGGGAAGGCCACCAGCAACTCGTAATCGGTATTACCCTCGATATCCCTGAAAAGCGGGGCCTTGAAATGGCCGTCCTGGTCGAATTTGAACTTGGCCGAACGGATCCGGGTGGGCAACCCCCGGCTGTACACCCCGTATTCGTAGTCGATATCCAGGTTGTGGTCTTCCAGTTCGCGGTCGAGCAACAATTCAATTTCGGCTTTGCCAACCCGTTCGTGTATGGGGATTTGCTCGGCAAATTCCCGGTATACGTCTTCGAAGGCCAGCTTCTCCATCATGGGGATGCCTCCTACCTCTTCCAGGCGAACGATCGGGTTCAGGCGGTACGATTTGCCGTCCAGGCCGAATTCTTCCCGGAAAACCGTTCTGCTTCGCCGACTCGTGTAGCTTTTGACCGTGGTGGTATCCGGGTTATTTCCGCTGTCAAAGAACGTAGAGGCAATGTTGTAATCCTCCTCCAAAATACCGTGCTGGTACAAAGTTACCTCATTGGAATTGAGGTCTTTATCCAAAAAAAAGAAATTACTCAGGTGGGCGCCTTTAAACTCTCCGATGCTATCGCGCAACTCCAGGAAGCGATCGGAGTAGTTTTTGATTTCGCGCTCCTCGATCTTGTCGGTCACCTTGCTCAGGACGCCGGTGACCACGTTCGAAAATTGCTCCTCCCTGTCCTCTACCGAATTCTTGATCCAGTAGAGCTGAACTGCAATGATTCCGACAAGCGAAAGACTCATCAGAATGACGAGCAGTGCAAATAATCTCCTATTCATCAGTAGGGTAAAATTAAAAATTTAACATTTAGGCCCCGGGGGGTTTAACCTAACGTTAACAATCGGACGGCGCTTCTGAACCGGAACGCTCCAGAAGCCTCTGATGGATTTTCCGAACCTGGGAACGAGCCGTTTGGCGCCGGGAATTCTCGATAACGAAATCGGCCAGCGGAATCTTCCTGGAATCGTCCCACTGATGTTGCATTCGGGCCCTGACAGCCTGCTCGGAAACCCCGTCGCGCTTCATAACGCGTCGGAGACGCACCGACTCGGGCGCCGTTACCAGTACATTCTGATCCAGTTGCCTGTACCCCCCGTTCTCAAACAGGATGGCCGCCTCCTGCACGACGTAGGGCGCCTGCTGCCGTTCGGACCATTCCAGGAAATTGCGGCGCACCACCGGGTGCACCAGGTTGTTCAGGGACGCCAGTAACCCCGGGGTGTCAAAGACCTTCCCGGCGATAAAAGGCCGGTTGAGCCGTTTGCCGCTATAGGCTTCGGGGCCCAGCAGCGACTCGATTTGGCTGCGAAGGGCCGGGGTATTCTCCATAAGATCCCGGGCCTGGCGGTCGGAGTCGTAAACGGGTATGCCCAGGTCCCGGAAATAGCCGGCTACCGTGCTTTTCCCGCTGCCGATCCCACCCGTAAGTCCCACGCGCATCATTCCCGCCTGACTATAAATTCAACGGAATTTTCCAGCAGCACGGCATCCTGAATACTTGCCGGCTGGAGTATGAGCACGAGCCCCAGGCGCCCCGTTTCCGGGTCTGGGGCGGTAAAATCGGCCTCGATCCGGAAATCGTCGGGGCCCAGGTCCTTCAGGGTTTCCATCCGCCCGCGGCACAACACCCCCACGGTGGGCGGAAACGTCCTTATTTCGGCTTTTTCCGGAAGGTTCACAATGCTGATAGGGACATCCACGACGGTTTCCGAAAAACGGAATACCGTTGCAGAAACCTGCACCTTATCGGCCGAAAACCGGGTATTCGGCAGTCGGGCTGCGGCCTCCAGGGGCAGGTCGCGGGTAAAGCTTTCGCGCACTTCATTCAACCGGAGCGGGGCCGTCCACAGTTGTGCAATGGTATCAATCTCCTCGTGGGGGCCGAGCAGGTGTACCCTGGCGGGTTCGACACGCACTTCCCCTTCGAGCATGTGGTTCTGGGCCAGGCCCAGCGCTATATCGGCCCGCACGGGCACCGTTCTGGAGTGCAGCCGCTGCAGGTCCACAAACAGGGTGTCGGGCGGCATTTCGAGCAATCCCACCGTGGCTTCGAGCTGAGACTCCACCTGGCGCCGATAGGTATCCGGGCGCACGAAATAGCGCCCGCCGGAGCGCTGGATTTCCGATAGGTTCACCTCTATTTTCTTTGGGCTCAGCTGGTAGCGCAACAAATGGAAGCCGTTGGCCCGAATGCGGACGGGGAGGCGCTGGGAAGGGGCGCTCACCAGAATCAGACTGTCGGGCACCTGCACGTACTGCATCTGAATGGATACATGCTGGGTGTAGGTCTCTGAAAGGCGGCTGATCATCCAGGCCAGGAACGACAGGGCCAGAAACAGCAGGAAATCCCTAACCCGACTGTTTCTGATTCCCGATTTGAATCGCTTGATCAAGGCTCAGCTTTTAAAGAATAGGCCGGGGAACAGTATTTCCGGCTTCTTGTTACTAAAGGTAAGCAAGCTGGAGGACTTTAAAAAGCCCATACCGTAGCCGCAGAACTGCACGAGCACGGCAGCCGGTACCAGAACGCCTACCCGGGCGCTGCCCGTGCGCAGGGCAGCCAGCAGGCCCAGCAACAGCAGGTAGCCCCCGTAAAGGGAGAGCGGGAGCCACGCCCAGGCATTCCGCCAGAAGACGGGCAGGAACAGCCCTGCGAGCAAGCCGAGGCAAAATAGCGCAGGGAACCAGTAGGTGAGGCGGGCCGACCCCGGATGCCAGCGGTTCAGGATGGGCCGCGTAAGGCCGAACCGGTTCACCTGTCGGTAAAAGGAACGGAAATCGATACGGCGCTTGTGGTATACCAGGGCCTGAGGCAAATACCGAATGGTGTATCCCATTTTTTTGAGCCTGAGGCTCAGATCGGGGTCTTCCCCCGGATGGATTCGCCCGAAGCCGCCACTGGCTGCATAGGCCTCTTTCGACAGGCCCATGTTGAAGCTGCGCGGCTGAAAATTCTGCTGTTGTCGGGTGGAACCTCGCAGCCCGCCTGTGGTAAGAGGCGAAGTCATGCTGAAGCTGATGGCCTTCTGCAGGGCGTTGAAAGAGGGGTGGGCCGCGTCGCGCCCGCCGTAACAATCGGCATAGGCAGCTTCCAACTGGCCGTGTACGGTGCGCAGGTAATCCGGGGGGAGGATGCAGTCCGAATCGACCAGGATTATGTAATTACCCTGTGCCTTCTGCATGCCAAAATTTCGCGAATCGCCCGGCCCTGTGTTGGGTTTCCGCCAGTAGCTCAGGCTCAGTTTGTCGCGGAATTCGGCGACTACCGGGGCCGAATCGCGCTGGGAGCCGTCTTCGACCACCACCATCTCGAAGGGATGGTCGTACTGCTGGGAGGCCAGGCTTTCCAGGAGTTCGCGGAGCTCTTCGGGCCGGTTGTACACCGGTACTACAATGGAGAAGTAGAGTTGCATGCTGGTCTAAAAAAAGCCACCCGCCCGGGGGCGGGTGGCTGATAGGGGCCATGCCCTGTTTATTTGGCA
>DATIPV010000411.1:0-3081 GCA_035471525.1 Robiginitalea sp. | reverse complement strand
AGGCGCTTGAGGCCTTCGGCAGGAACCAAAAGTTCACCTACCTGAAGCTCTGCGTGAAACCTTTCTGGAAATTCTTCTACAACTACGTCTGCCGCCTTGGTTTCCTGGATGGGACCCGCGGGATCACCATCTGCTATCTGGGGGCTTTGGAAGACCTGGAACGCTTTCGCGTCCTGAAAAAGACCGAACGGGAATTCCGCGCCGCTCAATTCAGCCTCCCCAGGCTAAGCAAGGAGCGGTACCTGGTCTCCGGGCTGGTTACCTGAACCGGACAGACGCCTGGTCGATCAGTTTTCATCTCCATTTTCACAGCCTTCTGAGTACGCATTATTGTGCGTACCTTTGGCGGCTGCACAACCAATGCTATCCGCCATGGCCTACGCGATCCGCCTGGAAGGCAAAAATCTCCTGGAAGCCGAATACCTGCTGCACCAGGGCTGCCGCCTGGCAGAGGCATGCGCTATGCGCTATTGGCTGGAAGGGGGTACCCTGCTCGGTATCCGTCGCGAGAACCGCCTGCTCCCCTGGGACAATGACCTGGACATTTCCATACTGGCCGATGAACTGCCGAAACTGGACCTATTCCTGAAAAAACTCAAAGCAGCCGGTTTCGGTGTCCGCATCCGGCGTTTTGAAACAGACAGCCGGCCCTTCCGAAAAGGGGATATCCGCATGGTCAAAATACGCAAAAGGCGTTTCTTCGGCTTGATCAAGGGCGCCGTAACCCTGGACGTCTTCGTGAAATACCCCGAGGAGGGAATGGCATACTGGATGATCGCAGGAAAGACCAAGGCGGTGCCCCTTCCCTTTTACGAGACCTTCCGAAACATTGAATTCAAAGGGCAATCCTATACCATCCCCGAGCAGACCGAGGCCTATCTCTCCTACCGCTACGGGGCATGGGAAGTGCCAGTGGAAGATTGGGATACCTCCAGGGACGACAAGGCCCTGGCCTAGCCTTTCGGATTCTGGGTAAGCTGCAGGGAATTTTTCAGGATGGTGCTGCTGACGTTTTCGGTATACGGGAAATACTCCATGGCACAGGTCACCCTGGGATAGCGGCCCTTCCAGTCGTCGCCCACGGAGATTGCATCGATTAGGTAGGTGTCTACCATCTTCTGTTTGTTCTTGTCTACCTGGGGGACCACCAGATCCACATACTTCACCGACTCGATAACCCTGGCGCGCTCCTCATAGGGAATTAGCGGCCTGCGGCCTTTTTCCTTTTCGATAAGGTCATCGGTAGAAACCCCCACGATCAGGAAGTCGCACAGGGCCTTGGAGCGCTCCAGGATGTTGAGGTGCCCGTAATGGAAGACATCAAAACACCCCGAAGTGAAAAGGCGTCCGTATTTCTTGGCAGAATTGCGCCTTACGGTTATTTGGGGCAACCGGCCGCTTTGGATGGCAATCGTATAGCCGGGATCGCCAAAATGCTGGCTCAGGGCCCCGGCCAGCTCCTGGAGTTCCCCGGCAAAGTCCTTATCCCGCAAAAAGATGTTATAGTCTCCGCCTGAATCAGACAGGAATTCCCAATTGCGGAAACGGTCAATCAGGAGCGACAGGCATAAAACAGTCATGGTTCTGAAGGGTATAGGTGCAAATAAAGCAGCAAATATATCAAAACCCGCGAACATGCACGCGGGGCAGGACATATTTCAAGACCCCGGGGAACCGACAACATTTCCCCAGTTGGCGAATAGTGGTTACCTTTGCCCTCCGGGCCGTATGCGGATATGAGCCGGCCCAGCCACCTAAAACGTACGTCAATCATGAAAATCGTCATCCTGGCCGCCGGCATCGGCTCCCGATTGGGCAATCCGTTTCCCAAACCCCTGACCCCCCTGGCCAACGGAAAGAGCATCATGCAAATACAGGTGGAACACCTGTCGGCGGTTTTCAATCCGGACGACATCCATGTAGTGGTCGGTTTCAAGAAGGAGCTCATCATGGAGCGTTTTCCGGAACTCACCTTTATCTACAATCCGTACTTCGACCAGACCAACACCTCAAAAAGCCTCCTGAGGGCCTTGAAGAAACATCGGGGGCAGGATGTGCTCTGGCTCAACGGCGACGTGGTCTTCGACCGCAAACTGCTGGAGGCCGTGCTTCCCTTTATCGGGGAAGGGGCTTCCTTTGTTTCGGTGAACACCAGCCGGGTGGGCGACGAAGAGGTGAAATACACCTTAAAGGAAGGCTGCATCCACCATCTCTCCAAGGAAGTGGAAAAGGGGCTGGGCGAGGCCGTGGGCATCAATTTCATCACTGCGGCAGACCTGCCTGCCCTTATCCGGGGGCTCGAGGATTGCGGAGACAACGACTATTTCGAAAAAGGGATGGAAGTGGCAATCGCACGCGAGGGCCTGTGTATCCGTCCGCTGGACATCTCGGTCTACAACTGTATGGAGGTGGACTTTAAGGAAGACCTCGATAACGCCAACTCCATGTTGCGCGGATGAAGGCGGTCCTATTCTGCCAAAACCCCTATGCGTTTGGCATCATGGCGCCACTCCGGGACGAGTTGCACCGTGAAGGACACACCCTGCTCTGGTATGTTCCCATGCGACTGCTCGGCCTTTTTCCCTTCCGGGAGGATCCGTACACTACCCGCATCCTGGACCTGCAAGCCTACAGCGGAGATGCCATTTTTGTTCCGGGCAATGAGGTACCCCATTACCTGAAGGGCGTCAAAGTACAGATCTTCCACGGGCTTGCCGGGGAAAAGAAAGGCCATTTCCGCATCCGCCACTACTTTGACCTGTACCTGACCCAGGGGCCTTATTTCACAGAGCGTTTTGAGGATTTCCGCCAAAAGTACCGCAATTTTGAAGTGGTGGAGACCGGTTGGCCAAAACTTGACATCTACCGCTCGGAAAGCTTGGTGGAACATTGCCGGAAGCAGCGGGATCAATACCTGCAGGAATCCGGAGCAGACCGGATCCTCCTCTACGCCCCCACCTTTTCGCCCAGCCTGACCTCTGCGCCCTTCCTGCTAGACAATATCAGGGCATTGGCGTCGGATCCGGCCTATCTGGTGCTGATCAAGTTCCACGACCTGATGGACCCGGCATGGGTCTCCCG
>DATIPV010000410.1:0-1749 GCA_035471525.1 Robiginitalea sp. | reverse complement strand
ACGAAAACCATCCCGGCCGGGGCGATCAGGGCCATGTCCTGGGTGTCGTGCCCGGCCCCGCTCTTCATGCGTTTGCTGCTGTACCCGCGGTCCCTGGCTTCGGCTTCGACCAGGGCCTGTATGCGTGGGTCTGTCAGGGCGGGCTCGGCGGTGGTATCCAGGTACTCAAAGGAAACGGATGTTCCCGAATCGGCTGCGATGGCCTCGGCCCGGGCTGTGATTTTGGCGTACATTTCTGTGATTACGCCTTCAGAGAGGTCGCGGATTTCCAGGCTCAGCACCACCTCCCCGGGAATCACGTTCGGTGCCCCTGGCATGGCCCGGATGCGGCCCACGGTGGCTACCTGGGTGCCTTCCCGGTTCAGGGCTTCCTCATTTACGGCCTGTATAAAGCGGGAAGCTGCCAGCAAGGCATCCTGCCGCATGCGCATGGGGGTGGTACCTGCGTGGTTGGCCCGGCCCCGGAAGGTCACGTCCCACCATTTGAGACCCACAATGCCTTCCACTACGCCTATATCGAGTTTTTCCCGGTCCAATATGGCGCCCTGCTCGATGTGCAGCTCGAGGAAGGCGGCCAGGCTGCCTTTTTCGCGGGCGGCCGTTCCAAGGGCCAGGGTGTCGCCTCCCAGGCGCTGTATGCCCTGTCCGACGGTGTACCCGGTACTGTTGGTTACACCAAGGGCCTCGGGCGAAAGTTTCCCGACCATGGCGCGGCTGCCGGTCAGGCTCCCTTCCTCGTCGGTAAAGACGAGTACTTCGAGGGGGTGGCGCGTGCTGATCTTGTTTTCATGCAAGGTGCGGGCCACTTCAATGGCCGACATGGAACCCACGCACCCGTCGTAATTGCCCCCGTGGGGTACCATGTCTATATGCGACCCCATGGCCAGCGGCTTTAGGCCGGCTTGGGTCCCCGGCCGCGTGCCGATGATGTTGCCGGCGGCGTCGGTGTGTACGGCAAGGCCGGCTTCCCGCATCAGGTCCATTACGTAGGCCCTGCCGGCCAGGTCGCCATCGCTGTAGGCCACCCGGTTGGGCCAGCCTTCGGCGTCGCGGCCATAGGTGGCCAGCTGCTGGAGCGTATGCTCGAGCCTATCTGCATTTACGGCCGGTGTCTCCTGAGCGGCGAGCTGCCAGAACGCCAGCAGTGCAAGGGTTGCCGGCAGGAGCCGGAATTTGCCGTATGTCGGCGGGCAGGGTCGCGTTTTCATAGGTTCGGGATTGATTGGTGGGAAGTTACAAAAAACACCTGTACGAAAGGGGCTCTGCCAGACGGCCCGGGCAGCCGGCACAGCTGTTTCGTCGCGGATTATTACTCCAGTACCTCCGCCCTGAGGATGTAGATGTTTTTCATGGGCCAATCCCCGTCGTCGGTTTCTACCTGGTTAATGGCATCCACCACGTCCATCCCCTCGATCACCTTGCCGAAGGGAGTATACCCGCCATCCAGGTGATAGGACCCCGGCCGGGTAACCACGATGAAGAATTCGTAGGGCGAGGCCAGCATATGCGGGTTG
The DNA here is from genome assembly GCA_035471525.1 of Robiginitalea sp. Classification (GTDB taxonomy): domain Bacteria; phylum Bacteroidota; class Bacteroidia; order Flavobacteriales; family Flavobacteriaceae; genus Robiginitalea. The sequence continues at coordinate 235 of DATIPV010000410.1, read as the reverse complement.
TCTATTTCGCTGGAGGGCATAGAGATAGTGCCCCGGTCGTGGCGGTAGCCCTTGCGGGTGTCGGGGGGCAGGAGGTAGCGACCGATTTCGGACCGCTTGCGGGCGGTTTTCACATTGTCGGCATTGCCTCCCTGGATGATGAAATTCCGCACCACGCGGTGGAACATGGTGCTGTCGAAGTATTTCTGCCGGGCCAGGTATATGAAATTCGCCTTGTGGTAGGGCACATTGTCGT
>DATIPV010000409.1:0-12427 GCA_035471525.1 Robiginitalea sp. | reverse complement strand
ATACCCATCGGGAACAGGCACCATTCCGGTCTTATGCGCATCGGGGTGGTGCCTTTGATTTTGGCAGGAGGCGGTATGCCTGAAAATAGTATCTTTTTCGGGCCATTCGAACCCTCATGAAGATACTGCTCACTTCTATTGGCACCCGCGGCGATATGGAACCCTTCCTGGCCCTGGGCGAACTGCTCAAAAAAGCCGGGCACGAAACCGTTTGCCTCATGCCCGAGCAGTTCCGGCCCCTGGCCGAAGAGGGCGGGCACGCCTTTGAGACCATGGGCCCGGAGTTCATGGAGATGCTCGAGAGCGACCTGGGGAAGCTGGCCCTGGGGGGAAGCGGCACTGCTATGCAGAAATTCAGCGCCTACCGCAGGCTGCAAAAGGAATACGCCTCCATCAACATCAAACTGATGCAGCGGCAGTATGAGGTAATAAACCGGATCCGCCCCGACCGCATTGTCCACAGCGCCAAGGTCATTTACCCGGTAGTCTGGGGGCTGGAAAACCCTGGGCAAACGATTACAGCAAGCCCCATCCCCTATGTGCTGCACGCCGTGCGCAGCTTCTCGCACGTGGCATTTAACCGCAACCTGGGGCCTTTCCTGAATGGCCTCAGCTACAAACTGGCCCTGTGGGGGCTCACCCGCCATATATTGAAAACATCCAAAATACTGCCCCTGGCCCACCACCCGGCCAAGGCCACCCTGAGGCGCGCCCTGCTGGCTGAAAAGGCGATCTACACGGTGTCGCCCACCCTCTTTGCGAAGCCCGCCGAATGGCCCGACCACATCAACGTGCTGGGTTACCACGAGCGCGATAAAACGGTGCAGTGGCAACCCGATGCCGCCCTGCTGGCTTTCCTGGAAAAACACCCGAAGCTGCTCATGGTCACCTTCGGCAGCATGACCAGCCCCGACCCGGCAAAAAACACCCAAATCGTGCTGGCCTCCCTGGAAAAGGCGGGCATCCCGGCCCTGGTAAACACGGCCGCCGGGGGCCTTGTAGAACCAGCCGGGTATAACCGGGACCAATTCCATTTTATCAACGCCATCCCGTACGACTGGGTATTGCCCAGGCTCTACGGCCTGGTGCACCACGGCGGGTCGGGCACCACCCACATGGCCGTGAAGTATGGCTGCGTTTCCCTGATCGTGCCCCACATCATCGACCAGTTCCTCTGGAATACTGTCCTTTCGCAAAAAGGCGTTGGGCCCAAAGGACCGGGGATCACCAAGATCTCCGAGGCGCGGCTGGTGCCGTTGCTCAAAGACCTTTGGGAAAACCCAGGCTACAAGTCCCGGGCACGGGAACTGGCCGCCGGCATGGCGGGGGAAGACTATGCCCAGGAGGTGGTCAGATGCATCGAGGAAAGGGGGTCATAGGCTGGTGGTTTGCCCGGCGCGGAAGTGATGGCTTCCCTTGGTTTTAAAACGAATTCTTAATATCTTGACAATAGCATCTTTAGAACGAAGATTGGCATGAAAAACAAGCGTAGAAAATTCATCAAATCGGCCTCCCTGGGGAGTTTGGGAATGATGCCGATTGGCAATTCCCTAATGGATTCCTTTTTCATTGGGAAATCGAACCCGCTGAAGCCGAGCAACCGGGAAAAAATGCTGGAATTTCTCGATCCGGAGTCGAATACAAGCTATGTTCCGGCGGGCTTTTTCATGCATTTTAACAAGCAGGGCGACGAAGCCGTTAAGGCCCATCTTGACTATTACCGCGGCACCCAAATGGATTTCGTGAAGATCCAGTTCGATGGTATGAGTCTCCCGCTAATGCCAGAAATTAAGTCCCCCGGCGATTGGGCCAAGATGCCGATATACGGGGAGGATTTCTTTGAGCCAATCCTGTATATTATTCGCAATCTCGTGCGTGAACTCAAGCGGGAGGCCATTATCATCCAGACCCTGTATTCGCCCTACCAGATGGCCAAACAAGCGGTGCCGTGGGAACAATTGGTGAAGCATGTATACGAAGACCCCGAGGCGGTATCGCGGGGCATGGAAAATGTTACCTTGTCGATTCTGAATTTTGTGCAGGCTGGGGCCAAAGCCGGGCTGGACGGATTTTATACCTGTGCACAGGGCGGGGAAACCAATCGGATTGCTGATTTTGAGTTGTTCAACCGCACCATCAAAAATTTTGATATGATCCTTTACAAGGCGGTCAATGAACTCGTGCACCACAACATTCTGCATATCTGCGACTACGATGGCAACTACGAGGGCTTTACCCCCCGCTTTAAGGATTATCCGGGTCAAATCGTAAACATACCCTTGCAGGCCGACGGAGAAGCCTTCTCGTTGAGTCGGGCATCCGAATTGTTCAAACGTCCGGTTATGGGCGGAATGGACCGGCATGGGGTAATTGCCCAAGGGCCCGTTGATGCCGTGCGCAGGGAGGCCGAAAGCATTCTGTCAAATGCGCCGAAGAAAACGGTGCTGAGTGCCAACTGTACCGTTTCCAGCACTACCCCCATTGCGAACTTAAGGGCGGCCATAGAGGTTGCACATAACTTTAACGGCTAGTCCTCAGAGGGGCGTTTCACGTCTTCCGTCAACTCCCGGTCAACCTCCTTCTTCAGGAAATAGCCCGTTACGACGGTGGAAAGGAAATCGGCGATCGGGAAGGAAAGCCACACGCCCAATTCCCCCCAGAAAAGGGGTAAAACAAGTACCAGGGGAATAAAGAAGAATCCCTGGCGGGTAAGGGTGAGCAACAGGGCCGGGATGGCCTTGCCCACGGCCTGGAAATAGGCCGCGCCTATGAGCTGTATGGCGATGATGGGGGTGGCGATAAAGACCCAGCGCATGGCGGCCGGGGTGTGTTCCAGTACGTAGCGGGTGGTTTCGGCCTCGGCGGCGCTTACATCGGGCCGGTGGCTTACGAACAGCCCCGCGATCTCAGCCGGGAATATCATGAGTATCACAAAAACAATTGTAGCCACCAGGGCAGCGTACTTGATGGCGATGTAGATCGATTCTTTTACACGTGCGTACCTGTGGGCCCCGTAGTTAAAACCGGCGATGGGCAGAAAGCCCTGGGTAACCCCCAGGGGCGGGAATATGGCAAACATGAGCACCCGCCCGATAATGGCGTAGACCGCCACGCTGGCCTCCCCACCCAGGTGGAAGAGGATGTTGTTCAGCAGCAGGTAGGTTATCGAGGTAACGGCCTGCCGCGCCATGGTTACAAATCCCAGGGCGCCTATTTCGCGCACCATGGGCACGTGCAGCCCCAGGTGGTGCCACCGCAGTTTGAGCTCTGAATGCCTGGAGAGGAAAAACCACAAAATATAGGCAAAGCAGAGCAGGTAGCTGCCGGTGGTGGCCCAGGCGGCGCCCTCCATGCCCCAGTCGAAAATGTAGATGAACACGTAGTCCATCAGCAGGTTGCCAACCGAGGGGATTATCATGGCCACCATGGCGAAACGGGGCTTGCCCTCGGCACGGATTACCGTGTTGCCCATCATGCAGAGCGCGAGAAAGGGCACCCCGTACAGCACGATGGTATAGTAGGTTTTGGCTGGCTCAAAAATGTGTCCTTTGCCCCCGAAGGCCGGAATCAGGGAGTCGGCGTATACCAGGCCCAGCACCGCCATGGCCACAGTGATCAGCAGGGTCAGGGTAAGCTGGTTGCCAAATGATTTCAGGGCCTTTTCGGGGTCGTCGGCGCCCAGGGCCCGGGAAATGATGCTGCTACCCCCGATGCCGATAGACATCCCCAGGGCGGCGATAAAAAAGGAAACGGGCAGCACCACGTTGATGGCTGCAATGGCGATGGAGCCGATCCAGTTTCCCACAAAAATGGTGTCGACCAGAATGTTGAGGCTCATCACCAGAATGCCGATGGCGGCGGGCACCGCCTGCCTTACCAGCAGCGGCCCGATGGGCTGGGTTCCGAGTTGTTCGGAGGTGACTTTGGCCATTGTTGGCGGGTTGGATTTTTTGAAGCGGAGTAAAGGTAATGGTTCAAAATGTCACACCGAGTGAATTTGCGAAGCAAATTTGTATCGAGGTGCTACGATTTGGAAGCAGTTCTCGATACATTTCCTCACTTCATTCGGAAACACTCGAACTGACAGTGATAAGTGTCACACCGAGTGATCCGCCACGGGCGGATAGTATCGAGGTGCAAGGTGCTATCAATCTGCAGGGAACCTGAATATCATTCAGATATGAAAATCTATTACGTCTACATTTTAAAATGCAATGACAACTCTCTATACACAGGAGTTACGTCCAATTTAGCGAGGAGAATGGTAGAACATACATCTGGAAAAGACCCTTGCAGCTATACGTTTAACCGACGACCCCTAGAATTGATGTTTTGCGAAGAATTTACAGAGATTGAATTGGCAATATCGACAGAGAAACAAATAAAGTCTTGGTCAAGAGCAAAGAAAAAGGCGTTGATAAATGGACAGTTTTCTGAACTAATAATGCTCGCAAAAAAGAAATTTTGAAATCGCTGTTCTCGATACATTTCCTCATTTCATTCGGAAACACTCGAACTGACAATACATGTTGTCACACCGAGTGATCCGCCACTGGCGGATAGTATCGAGGTGTGACGATTTGGAACCGGTTCTCGATACATTTCCTCACTTCATTCGGAAACACTCGAACTGACAGGGATTAGTACCCGGCAGCCTGCCCGTCTTTCCGGCTCTCCGAAGCCCCGTGATACACCTTCTGCACCGGGTCCCAGCGGATGGCCTGGTAGCCCCCGTAGATGTCGCGGCCGAATTGTACGGTGTGCCCGCGGTCGATGAGCCCGCGCACGGTTTCGTAAGGGATGCCCGATTCGATGCGCACGGCTCCCTCGCCCTCGTTTTCGCCCGTGGGGGCCGACCCGCCGCTATGGTCAAAGCGGGGGGCGTCGCCGGCTTCCTGCAGGTTCATGCCGAAGTCGATCAGGTTCATCACGATCTGGGTGTGTCCCTGGGGCTGGAAGTCGCCGCCCATTACCCCGAAGCTCGCAAAGGGCTGGCCGTCTTTGGTGATAAAGGCCGGGATAATGGTGTGGAAGGGCCGCTTGCCGGGCTCGTAGCTGTTGGCCTGCCCGGGGGTGAGGCTGAAGAGCTCGCCCCGGTCCTGCAGCATAAAGCCCAGGCCGGGAGGCGTCATCCCGGAGCCCATGCCCCGGTAGTTGCTCTGGATCAGGGAGATCATATTCCCGTCTTTATCGGCCGCGGTCATGTAGATGGTTTCCCCGGCCGAGATTTCCCCAGCCGAGTAGGTGGCCGCCCGCTCCGTGATCAGGCCCCGCCGCGCGGCGGCATAGGCGTCGGAGAGCAGTGTTTCCACCGGTATTTTTACAAAGTCAGGGTCGGCGTAGTATTTGGCCCGGTCTTCGAAGGCCAGTTTTTTGGCTTCGGTAACCAGGTGGAGGTGCTCGGCGCTCCCGAAGGGGATGTTCGAGAAATCGTACCCCTCCAGTATTTGCAGCATCTGCAGGGCTGCGATCCCCTGCCCGTTTGGCGGCAGCTCCCACACATCGTACCCGCGGTAGTTCACAGATACCGGGTCGACCCATTCGGCCGTGTGCCCGGCCAGGTCTTCTTCCGAGAGGAAGCCGCCCTGCGACTGGATAAAATCGGCTATGGTTTTGGCGATTTCCCCTTTGTAGAAGGCGTCGCGCCCCCCCTTGGCGATTTGCCGCAGCGTGTTGGCCAAAAAGGGGTTTTTATACACCTCGCCCTCTCCGGGGAGTTTGCCCCCGTTTTGGTCGAGATAGGTCTCCTTGATGTTGGGGAAGCCCCGCCGCTGGTACATCGCCACCGAATGCTGCATGTACCAGGCCACCAACTGGCTCAAGGGGAAGCCGTTTTCGGCATAGGAAATGGCCGGCGCCAGAATGTCTTCCATGGGCAGCTTCCCGAATTTGCCGTGCAGCTCGAACCAGCCGCTCACGGCCCCGGGCACGCTTATGGGCAGCGGCCCCAGGGCCGGGATGTGTTCCAGCCCCTGTTCCTGGAAGTACTCAAGGGTGAGTGCCTTCGGGGAGCGGCCACTGGCGTTCAGGCCGTAGAGTTGTTTGGTTTGGGCGTCCCAGACAATGGCAAACAGGTCGCCGCCAATACCGTTCCCGGTGGGCTCCATCAGGCCCAGGGCGGCGTTGGCCGCAATGGCTGCATCGATGGCCGTGCCCCCTTTCTTAAGGATGTCGAGGCCAACTTGCGTGGCCAGCGGGTGGCTGGTGGCCACCATGCCGTTTTGGGCCAGCACCTCGGAGCGGGTGGCCTGCAGCCCACCGACGATGCGGTCTTGCCCTTGCAGGGCGGCTGAGATTGCTAATGCAATGGTAAATAGGAGGGGAAAACGTTTCATTGGGTTGGTATTGGAGATATAAAAATACTGATTTTGGCCTTTATGGATGCAATTTGTCACACCGAGTGATCCGCCGCAGGCGGATAGTATCGAGGTGCGATAGCTGAGGACTTCGAGGGTTCTCGATACAATTTCTCGCTTCGCTCGAAATCACTCGAACTGACAATACGTGTTATACTGGCAAAGCCCCGCTCTGGGCCCAATCATTCACCCACCGGGCCATAAGAGCGGCCCAGTCGTCGCGGTCATTCAGGCAGGGAATATGCACAAAAGCCTCTCCCCCGGCGTGCAGGAACTCTTCCTGCCCCTCCATGGCGATTTCTTCCAGGGTTTCCAGGCAGTCGCTCACGAAGGCCGGGGTTATTACGGCCAGGCGCCTGACGCCCTCTTTCGGGAGGCGCTCCAGCTCAAAATCGGTATAGGGTTTCAGCCACGGGTCGCCGCCCAGGCGGCTCTGGAAGGAGGTGCTCACTTTCTCGGCCGGGAGGTTTAGCTCCTTGATGACCCGATCTGTGGTGTCGTAGCACTGATGGCGGTAGCAGGTGTGGTGGGCCACCGAGTTAGTGGTACAGCACTGCCCGTCTAGTTTGCAGTGGAACTTGGTCGGGTCAGACTTGCGGATGTGCCGTTCCGGGATGCCGTGGTAGGAAAAGAGCACATGGTCGTAGGCGAAGTCCTTGAGGGCTTCTGCGATGGAGGCCGAAAGGACCCTGATGTACGCTTCATTCTTGCTGAAAGCCGGCAGGGTGGTGATCCTCATTTCCGGGAAATGCGCCGCCTGGTCTTCCAGGGCCTTTACAACCACGGTCTCGTACGAACTCATGGCGTAGTGGGGGTAAAGCGGCACCAGCAGCACCTCGCTTACCCCTTTTTTTTGCAGCTCTTCAAGGCCTTCCCGGATGCTGCCTGAACCGTAGCGCATGCCCAGGGCCACGGGCAGGGAGGTATGCGACTGTACCTTGGCCCGGAAGCGCTCCGAGAGGATGATAAGGGGGGAGCCTTCGTCCCACCAGATCTTCGCATAGGCCGCTGCCGACTTTTTGGGCCGGGTGTTCAGGATGATGCCCCTCACGATAAAGGTCCTGAGCCATTTGGCTACGTCGATAACGCGCTCGTCCATCAGGAATTCGTCCAGGTAGGGCTTTACGTCCCTGGGGGTGGGGCTGTCGGGCGAGCCCAGATTTACCAGCAATACGCCTTTCATAGGTAGGTGGGTTTTAAGGGGCGGTTGTTTGATGACGCTGCAAAAATACCTTTTCTTCCGAAAGTCGGCCGACCTGTGGGCCGGAATTTCCGATAGGCCGATAGCCAAAAGCAATGATCCATGCGATTCTCGGGCCAAAACCGGTTGGCCGTCTTGCTAAATGATACGATACCAAGGGCTCCATTATCCGCTTTTCAATCGTAACTTTGAAGAAAACACGCCCCTATGCGCTTCTGGATTTTCGCTTCCCTCTTGCTGGTTGGTACCGGCCTCCATGCCCAGGGCCGGGTGCTTGCCACCCAGCACGACAAAGCGATCTTTCAGGCCCTTACCACCGGCCTGCGCGAACAGCCCGACACCGCTATGGGCCCCATGATGATACGCGTGGGGCGGTCTTTCCTGGGCACCCCCTATGTGGCCCAAACCCTTGAGCAGGGCCCGGAAGAGCAACTGGTGGTAAACCTGCGCGGCCTGGATTGCACCACCTATGTTGAAAACGTCCTGGTCCTGAGCCGTCTGGCCCGGAAGGGCAAACTTTCCTGGGAGCGCTATCTGGAAGGGCTGGAAGAGGTTCGGTACCGGCATGGGAAGCTCGACGGGTATCCGTCCCGCCTGCATTATTTTACGGAATGGATCCGCGATAACGAGGCCAAGGGACTGGTGCGGGATATTACGGAACAGATATACGGGGTTACCTTCCGCAAAGACATCAACTTTATGGGTACCCACCGGAATCTGTACCCCATGCTCGCCTCCGAGACAAACTACAAGGCGATCCGGCAAACGGAGTCATCGCTATCTCAAAAGCGGATATGCGTGCTCCCGCAGCAAGAGGTGGCAGCGCGCGAATCGCTGTTGCAGGACGGGGATATCATCGCCCTGGCCACCGACATTGAAGGGCTGGACGTCACCCACACCGGCATCGCCCTGCGGCTGGAAGACAACCGTATTCATCTGCTGCACGCCTCCACGGCAGGGGAGGTGCTGATCAGCGAACAACCCCTGGCAGAGTACCTTACAGGGATCAGGAGGAACACGGGGATTATCGTGGTGAGGCCCCGATCGGCCGAATAGGGTTCAGGCCCCCTGCTGGGCCAGGGCCATCAGGTATTTCTTCGGCGTGGTGTTGTATTTCTTCTTAAAGGCCTCGATAAAATGGCTGGCCGTGCTGTAGCCCACCTTCAGCCCCACTTCGTTCACATTAAACCGGCCGCTTTCGAGCATTTTGCGGGCCGTCTCCATTTTATGATCGAACAGGAAGCTGTAGACGGAATCGCCGTAGATCTGCTTAAAGCCCTCCTTGAGTTTTTTCAGGCTCAACCCCGTTTCCTCGGCCAGTTCGGCCAGACGCGGGGGCTCGGCCATGCGTTCGAGTACAATGTCCTTGGCCCGGCGAATGCGCCTCAGGTTTTCCTCGTCTACCAAAATCGGACATTGCTCGGCCAGGGCGTCGGCATTCCGGTTAAAGACCAGCGAGAGCAATTCATAGGCCTTGGCCCTGAAGTACAGGGAGCGAACAGAAGGGTGCATGTGTTCGTTCCACAGCTGGCTCAGCACTACGGCCACTGAGGCATTTACGCGGTCTTGCCGGTAGTATTTCCTGTCCTGGTTTTCCGGGCTCAGGAAAGGGATGTATTCGGCCTCGGTGGTAAACAGGGCATGGAAGTGCCGGATGCTCAAAATCAGGGATATAAGCCAGCTCTTCGGAGCCAGTTCCACACGCAGGGGGAGGTCAGACTGCGGGTTGTACAGCAGCAGCGACTGGTCGCTGGAAAGGTCTACGGCATAGTTGCCCTCGTTGTAGAGGAACCGTGCCTGACCCTTCAGGCAAAAGTGGAATTGGAGGCAGCGCCGCTCCATAGGGTGCTCCATCCCCCAGGGCCGGTCTGCCGGATTTTCAACCCGGAGTACCTGAAAATCAGGTTCGATACTGAAAACAGAGGATGAACCTCCAGCGATATTTTCTGCCATGGGCATCTGTGATCCGGACCTGAATATTATTTAGAAATATTCTAAATAAAATAATTCATATCCCTTTATTTAGGGCAAAAGTACCAATTTTCAGAAATTGCGGCCCGGGAGGCCTTAAATTACCCCGTTTCGTTATTTTTGGTCCCTGTAGCGTTATTTTTAGCCCGGCAATCGGGTTATTTTTGTCCCGTTTGCCGGAAACGTATGAAGAAATACCACATTTCCAGACATCAGCGGTTTCTCGCCATCGGCCTGAATTACGAAAAGGCCGACGCCGAAATCCGGGGGAAGTTTTCCCTGGGTTCGGAGGCAGCATCCGCCCTGCTGGAACAGGCCCGTGAAGAAGGCGTGGATGGCCTGTTGGTGATAAGTACCTGCAACCGCACCGAGATGTACGGCTTTGCTGCGGCCCCGCAACATCTGATAAGACTCCTGAGCACGCATTCCAACGGAACGGCGGCTGAGTTCGACCGCGTGGGATACGTGTTTCAGAACCAGGAAGCGATCGAACACCTGTTCCGGGTCGGGGCCGGTCTGGACAGCCAGATCCTGGGCGACTTCGAAATTATAGGCCAACTTAAGAAGGCCTTCATCCTGGCCCGCGGGCAAGGGCTGGCCAACCCCTTCCTGGAGCGCCTGACCAATTCCGTAATTCAGGCCAGCAAGCGCATCAAAAGCGAAACAGGCATATCCACCGGGGCCACCTCGGTGGCCTTTGCCTCGGTACAATACCTCCTGGCCCGGGTTCCGGATATCTCGAAAAAGAAAATATTGCTGTACGGGGCGGGCAAAATCGGCCGCAACACCTGTGAGAACCTGGTCAAGCATTCCGGTCACAAGGGGATAACCCTCATAAACCGCACCCTGGAAAGGGCCGAGGCCGTAGGGGGCAAATTCAACCTCCGGGTAAAGCCCGTAGACCAGCTCGAAGCGGAAATCGCCTCGAGCGATGTGCTTATAGTGGCAACCGGCGCCCCGGTGCCAACCATTACCGCTGGCCATATACCGGCCGACAAACCGCGCTGGATCCTCGACCTTACCATCCCGGTAAATGTGGCCCCGGAAGTAGGGAACCTGCCCGGTATAACCCTGGTCCATCTCGACCGGCTTTCGCGCATCACCGACGATACCTTGCAGCAGCGCCAGCAGTTTATACCCCAGGCCGAGGCCATTATTTCGGAGGTGCGCGCCGATTTCAACCAGTGGCTGGAAAGCCGCCGCTTCGCCCCGGTGATCAAAGCGCTCAAGGAGAAATTGCAGGCCATGAAAGAGGAGGAACTGGACCATCAGTCCCGTAAGCACACGACCTTTGACCCGGCCTTGGCCGATGCCGTATCGGAGGGCATGATCCTTAAAATAACCCGGCAATTTGCCAATCACCTCAAGGAGGCCGACCTGGACACCGACGACAGCTTGGAATGGATCCAAAAGGTGTTCCAACTCGAAATCGAAACGCCATGAGCAGGACCCTGCGCATTGGCACACGCGACAGCGAACTGGCGCTCTGGCAAGCACATACGGTGCGCGACCGGCTGCAGGACCTGGGTGCCCGGGTCAAGCTTTTTCCGGTCAAATCCACCGGCGACCTCATTCTCGATAAGCCGCTCTACGAGCTGGGGATTACAGGCATCTTCACGAAAACACTCGATGTGGCCCTGTTGGCCGGGAACATAGACCTGGCAGTGCATTCCATGAAGGACGTGCCTACCGTGCTGCCTCGGGGCATCGTGGAAGCCGCGGTGCTGCCCCGCGCTAACCCGCTGGATGTGCTGGTGCACAAGGGGCTCGATTTCCTGAACCAGGAAGGGACGGTTGCCACAGGCAGCCTGCGCCGCAAGGCCCAATGGCTGGCCCGATACCCCCTGCACCAGATCGAAGACCTGCGCGGCAATGTGAATACGCGCCTTCGGAAATTGCGCGACGAAAATTGGAATGCGGCCATCTTTGCAGCAGCCGGCCTGGAGCGCATCGGCCTTCTTCCCGAGCAGCACAGCCCGCTGCATTGGATGCTGCCCGCTCCCGCCCAGGGGGCCATGCTGGTTGTGGCACGGGAAGACGACCGGGACGCCCTGGAAACCGCCCGCGCCCTCCACGACCCGGAATCGGCACGCTGCGTGGCAGCTGAACGGAGCTTTTTGCGGGAGCTCGAAGGGGGGTGTACGGCTCCCATCGGCGCGCTGGCACAGCCTCAGGGCGCCGGCCTGCGCTTTCAGGGGGGCTTATTTGCCCTGGATGGCAGCCAGGCCTGCCGTATCGAGAAAACCTACGAGGGAGCCGACCCTGCTTCCTTCGGCCGCGACTGTGCCCGCGAAATCCTCGCGGGGGATGGCGCTTTCCTGATGGCGGAAATCCGCAAAAGCCTGTCGCGATGATGCAGATCCTGTCTACCCGGATATTGAACGCCGAGCAGCGGGCGCTCCTTCCGCCCGGCGAGGTCGGGCTTCAGGAGTATGACGCCCTGGAAACCGAATACCTCCCGGCCGATCTGCGTTCAGACGACGAGGCCTTGTGCCTTTTTACGAGCCAGCATGCCGTACAGGCCTGCTTTCCCGAAGGCAGGACGGGGGAGCGTATCCTCAACTGCTGTTGTGTCGGGGCCAAAACCGCGGCCCTGCTGCAGGGCTTGGGCCACCGGGTTCTGGAGGTACAGGATTCGGCCGAGTTGCTGGCCGAGGAAATCATCAAAAAATATTCCGGAAGGTCTTTTATTTTCTTTTGCGGAGACAGGCGACTGGATACCCTCCCGCAACGGCTGCGCCGGGCCGGCATGCGACTGGAAGAACGTGTGGTTTATCGCACAAACTTAATAATCAATAAGTTCGACACCCATTTTGATGCCGTGCTCCTCTTCAGCCCTAGCGGGGTGGAGAGCTATACCACGGCCAATGACCTGTCTGAAAGCACCGCGGTTTGCATA
>DATIPV010000408.1:0-1748 GCA_035471525.1 Robiginitalea sp. | reverse complement strand
CCTGGAAGTAGGCGCCCACGGGGTTTTCCACCGGCAGGGCGGTGAATTGGACCCCGGGCCATTTGCGCAGGCCCGAAATGATGAAGGTAAGGCCCATCCCGGCCCGCACCAGCCAGTAAAATATCCGCATCGCCCGTATCTTATTAAGGGGTTCCCTAACTTTCATGTCGCAGTTTAAATAGCAGACGAAGACCGGGCAAACTTGTTACAGACCGGGGGTGCCCGCCTATTCCCGCGTCACGAAGAGGTGCCGTTTAATAAGCCACCTTCCCGACCCCCGGTCCATGGCCTTACAGCGACGAGGCCCAGAGGATCCAGGGCGTGGCCAGCAGGAAAATAACCGTATTGAGGACCGTAACCAGGGCCCCCTGTTTATAGATGTCTTCAGTGGGCAGAAAGCCGCTCCCGGCAAACAGGACATTGGAACTGGAGGCCTGGGGGGTCATCACGGCAAAATAATTCGTGGCGAACGAGAGCATAAAGGCCATCAGGGCCGCGGGTACCCCGGCATTTACCGCCACCTGCAGAAACACGGCGTACAGGGCCAGCAAATGTGCCGTCTGGCTTACAAAGAGGTAATGGATCAGGATGTAGAGCAGGGTTAGCAACAGGTATACCGTTACCCAGTTGTACCCGCTGATAAGCCCCGCGATCTGTTCCCCCAGGGTTTTCATGAAGCCCATGTCGTTCAGGGCGGTGCTCATCATGTACAGGATGGCGAACCAGAGATAGGTTTCCAGGGCGTCGCCGGCGCCCTGCCGGATGTCGTTCAGCGTGTACACGTTGCCCAGGATCAGTACCGACAGCCCCAGGAAGGCCACGATGGCCAGGTCGAGCTGCAGCAGGGGGGCGAAGGCCCAGAGCAGGATCATCCCGGCGAAGGTACTGCCCATAATCCATTCCTGCCGGCTCATGGGGCCCATTTCGTGCAGGATTTTCCGGGCCATTACAGGGGCCTCGGGCGTATAGTTGTTTTCGGGCGGAAAGAGTTTGTACAGCACCATAGGGATCAGTACCAGGGCCAGCAGGCAGGGCAGGGAAGCCACCAGCAGCCAGTTCCCGAAGTTGATGTTCACGCCGAACTGGGCGGCGATGCCGGCGCCCACCGGGTTGGCGGCCATGCCCGTAAACCACAGGGCCGAGCTGATGGTGTGGCCCGAGATGGCGGTCATCATCAGGTAGGTGCCTGTCCTTCGCCGGCCTTCAGGGGTGGGCAGGGAGCCGGTATTCAGGGAAAGGGCATGGGTAATAGGGTACAGGATACCCGAGCGGGCCGTATTGCTGGGAATAGCCGGCCCCAGCAGGGTATCTGTGGCCACGATGCAGTAACCGAGCCGCAGGGTCGATTTCCCGAAGCGGCGGATCAGCAGAAAGGCGATGCGCCGGCCCAGGCCCGAACGGATGACCCCCTTGGCCACCAAAAAGGCTGCCAGTATCAGCAGCATAAAGGGCTCTGAGAAGCCCGAGAAGGCCTGCTGCGGGGTTAAGACCCGGGTCAGGACCACCGCCACCATGGCCAGCACGGAAGCCGTGAAAATCGACAGGGCGTCGAGCAACACGCCCACAATGGCGGTCATAAAAATGGTGAAGAGGTGCCAGGCTTCGGGCGACAGGTCCCAGGGAATGGGCAGATGCCAGACAACGATGCCGAATACCAGGGTAATTACCCGTTTGATCCAGCGTCCCTGCTGGCTGCTTTCCATTTGTTTTTCCACAGCGGATGGGGCTGATGGTTTAAGGGCAGCCCT
>DATIPV010000407.1:0-3651 GCA_035471525.1 Robiginitalea sp. | reverse complement strand
GTGCAGTAATCCACGGCGTCCACGTTGAGGTACTGGAAAATCCGGTCGCTCCCGTCGGAATGCAGGATGGAGTACACCCGTTTGAGGCTCAGGTCGATCTCGCGGCGCTCCGAATCGGAATAGTACACCCGCACCCAGAGGGTGTCGTTGCCGTGTGAATCGTAAACGACCACCGACCCTGCAAACCGCAGCAGGTCTTCGTAAAAGATTGGCAGCTCGATCCTGCGGCTGTACTGCTCCAGATAGGCCTCGAGGGCCTTGCTGACCGGAAAAGCCGGTTTTTTCTTCGACATGAGTTTCTCGTCCGACATGGGATCTTATTTAGCACGGGTTGTAACAAATTTCGCATTTATTCGTCAAGTATGGAAAGAAATGTAAAGTCGCCCCGCTTGGAGACCATCCTTACCGTTACCAACCTAACCAAGAAATTCGGATACCTCACGGCCGTCAAGAATCTGTCCTTCACGATTCACAAGGGCAATGTGTACGGCATTCTGGGGCCCAACGGCAGCGGTAAGTCGACTACCCTGGGCATGGTGCTCAACGTGGTGAACCCCACGGCCGGCACCTTTTCCTGGTTCGGCGGGAATACCTCCACCCACCAGGCGCTCAAAAAGGTGGGGGCCATTATCGAACGGCCCAACTTCTACCCGTACATGTCGGCTGTGGAAAACCTGAAACTGGTCTGCAAGATCAAGGAGGTCCCCGAAACCCGGGTCCGTGAAAAACTGGAACTGGTTGGTTTGTGGGAACGGCGCAACAGCCCTTTCAAGACCTATTCCCTGGGCATGAAGCAGCGCCTGGCCATCGCCTCGGCCCTGCTGAACAATCCCGAGATCCTGATCCTGGACGAACCGACCAATGGTCTGGACCCGCAGGGGATCCACCAGATCCGGGAGCTTATCAAGCTAATCGCCTCAGAGGGAACCACCATTCTGCTGGCCTCCCACCTGCTCGATGAGGTAGAGAAAGTCTGCAGCCATGTGATCATTCTCCGCAAAGGGGAAAACCTGTATACAGGCAAGGTAGACGGCATGATGGCCAGCCACGGGTATTTCGAGCTGAAGGCGGCCGACCTGAAGGCCCTGAAAGCCTTCCTCGAAAAACAACCGGGCCTGGAGCACATTGTGGAGGAAAACGGCATGCTCACCGCCTACCCCGACCGCCCCCTGGATGCCGACGCCCTCAATGAGCTGTGCTTTTCACAGGGTTTCCGGCTTTCCCACCTGGTCAAGCGCAAGGAAAGCCTCGAACAGCAATTCCTGGCCATCACCAATAACCAACCCCCCGCCGGGCACTAATTTGGTCGACCCATGAAGCGATTGCTGCAAATAGAATTCATCAAACTCTGGAACAACCGGGCCAGCCGGGTACTCATCCTGTCGTATTTCATCCTGCTGACTTCCATCGCGCTGATCGCGGCGATCAAATTCGACATCGGGCCCATCGAGTTCCACCTGGCCGATCAGGGGATTTTCAACTTCCCGTATATCTGGCATTTCAACACCTATGTGACCGCCATTTTCAAGCTGTTCCTGGCCATTGTGATCGTGTCGATGATGTCGAACGAATACAGCAACAAGACCATCAAGCAGAATTTGATCGACGGCCTGTCCAAACAGGAATTCATCGCCTCGAAATTCCTCACGGTTCTGAGCTTTGCCGGCATTTCCACGGTTTTCGTCTTAGTGGTATCCCTGATCCTGGGCCTTATTTACTCCGACTACAACGAACTCTCCATCATTCTCTCAGACCTGATCTTCCTGCTTGCCTTCTTCGTGAAGCTGGTGGCCTTCTTCAGTTTCTGTCTTTTTCTGGGCATCCTGGTCAAGCGTTCGGCCTTTGCCCTGGGCTTCCTGATCCTCTGGTCCATTCTGGAACAGGCCCTGTTCGGCATTCTGGGGTGGAAGTTCGTAAGCTGGCCCACAGCCAATGCCATCAAGGATTTCTTCCCGCTCGAATCCATGGCCAACCTGATCAAGGAGCCCTTTACCCGTTTGGGCGCTGTACAGTCGGTGGCTAAACAGGTCGGGGAATCTTTGGACCTCAATTACCAGGTCCACTGGTACGAGTTCGCCATCGCCCTGTTCTGGACCGCCCTGTTCGTCTACTGGTCGTATGCCCTGCTGCGGCGGCGCGACCTCTGAGCCGCCCACGCCATTGGAGGCCGCTAACCCGTTCACCCTCAAAGAATACCCCCTAATCGGTTCCCGGGTCGGGATTCAGGAATATTTCGTATTTTCCCTCTCCTGGACCGATGAGAATGATCAAAAAATTGCTATGGATCGCCGGGCTGCTTTCTGCGCTCTGTACGGTAGCCCAGGAATGCCCGCAACCCGTCTACCCCCTGGACGGGCAAACGGGTGTTCCGGTAGATGCCACCATTCGCTGGACGTCCATAGTGGGGGTAACCGCCTACCAGATCACCCTTGGAACAACCCCGGGGGGTACCGAAATAGCCACCCTTACTTCGACAGGACCCAGCGCCTTCTATACGCCCCCCCTCGGCCTACCTGAAAATAGGACCATTTACGTAACTATTTACCTTTTCAACCTCTCCCAGGGCAACACGGAGTGCACGCGCTTCTCTTTTGAAACGGAAGATGTCACCGCCCCGCCCGGGTGCGGGGCCGGGATGCTGAGCCCTGCCGACGGGGCCTCCAACGTACCTGTCTCCACGAATATCCGCTGGGCCTACAGCCCCACGGCCACCGCGTACCTGGTGGCTGCCGGCAGGGTCCCTGGCGCCTCTGACCTGCTGCCAGAGACTGAATTTGACCAGCTACAATGGGACCCTTCCCCGGATCTGCCCCCGGAGACAACCATCTATATAAGGGTAACTCCCCTTAACGAGAACGGCACGGCCAGCAACTGCAGCGAATTCCAGTTTACCACCGGCCCGCTGGTGACGCTGCCCACCTGTCCGGTTTTGCTGTATCCGGCAGACGGCACCACCAACGTGCCCTTGTCGCCGGTACTTTCCTGGGCCCCTGTAGCAGGGGCCGATGGGTATGTGATTTCCCTGGGAAGTTCGCCATTTGAGAACGACGTCCTGGACCAGGCCGATTTTGGCGACCTTACTGAAACCGGGGTGCTGAATTTTGATCCCAACCGGATCTACTACCTGACCATTACCGCCTACAACAGTGCCGGGGTTTCCCCCGGTTGTGTTCAGTCCAGCTTTTCTACCATTGAAGGCTGCGGTCCTTATTATGATTCGGGGGGGATCCTGGTAGACCTGCGGCCTGACGTCAGCTTTCCGGATTCGGTGGGCATTTGTGCCGATCAATCCTCCAGCACGGTGAGCGCCACCGACCCCGCCGAAGGCTACCGGTGGTATGTGGTGGAGAGCGGCGGGCGCGAACGACTGCTGGCGCAAACCCCCGATTTCGAACTCCCCGGGGAGGGAACCTACCGGTACGAGATCTACAATAAGTACCCCGGAGTCGTACCCGGCAGCGATTTCGAATGCGCCGCCTCAAAGCTGTTCGAAGTGGTGTTTTCGGAAGCTCCGGTCATCGAACGGGCCGATGTACGCCTGGGGGTGGGAACTCTTGACATCACCGTACAGGTCAATGGCATCGGGAATTACGAATACGCCCTGAACGACCCCGCAGGGCCCTACCAGGCCTCCAACCGGTTTACGGGCCT
>DATIPV010000406.1:0-4275 GCA_035471525.1 Robiginitalea sp. | reverse complement strand
CACTCTTTGCGAACCAGGTGCCGGGCATAAAAGGAATCCGTGGCGGCCCGATAGGCAGGAGCCGAATAATCCTTCAGCGCCTCATACTTGTAGAGGGTGTCCCGAACATGAGCCGGCAACCCGGCCAGCAACAACTTGGCATCGGCGATCCAGTCGGGGGTGCTGATCATCGGACTGGAAAAAATAACGGACCTGATCCCTTTCGGCTTCTTGGTGACCAGGTATTCGATCAGGAAGGTGCTGCCGCAGGAATGCCCCAGAATGTGCAGTTCATCCAGATGCAGGGCATCTCTGAGGTAATCTATTTCATCCACAAACCGCCCGGTCGTCCACAGGGTTGAATCATTCGTCCTGTCGGAGTTGCCCGAGCCGAGCTGGTCGTAAAAAATGACGGGCCTGTCTGCTGCCAAAAGGGAAAACCCGGGAATCATCCCGCAAC
Source organism: Robiginitalea sp. (assembly GCA_035471525.1). GTDB lineage: Bacteria > Bacteroidota > Bacteroidia > Flavobacteriales > Flavobacteriaceae > Robiginitalea. The sequence goes on along the minus strand of DATIPV010000406.1, from coordinate 3,836 downwards.
TCCTGCCTCCGGGTCCGCCGTGGAGCACCAGCAAGGGCGTGCCGCCTCCTTTTCCGACGATCTTGTACCAAATAGAACCGCCTTCGACTGCAACGTACCCTTCGTCTTTAATTTCTGGCCGGCACGAGGCAATCGCCACTAGAGAAAGGAAACTCAGAAAAAGCCCCGTCGATTTTATAGTATTCATATTTCCGTTTGTTTCTTTATAGCCAAAGTGTGAAGGGTGCCCGGGCTCACCCGGATTTTCCGTAGAATTCAGCTTCCCCGACCACCAGGGTGGTGAGCTCCACGGTATGACCGTCGGGGTCGCGGGTGTAGATGGAATGGAAGTAGTGATGGTCCTGTTCCGAAAATTCCAGCTCCAGTTCAAAGTACCTTTTTTTAGCCTTTTCGTAATTCTCCCGGTCTACCCGAAAGGCAAAATGATCGATTCGGACATTCCGGGATCCGGGGTCCGATGCCGGGTCTTCCAACCGGGCCGGGAACAGGGCGACGCCCGATTTGCCTGCCAGCATGAAAATGGGGAAGTCTCCCCATTCCGGCAATTGATACCGCTGCAGGCCCAGCACCTCCCCGTACCAGGAGGCCGAGCGTTCCAGATCGGCCACGCGCAGGGCCACGTGGTCCAGAAAGGCGAGGGAAATATCGGGCAAAGGAGGGGTTTTCATACCATTTTGAAGGGCTGGCGGCTCACCTAAAGGTACAGTAAATATTGAAACCGGAAGGCGCCCTCAGGTCTCCAGGGCTTTCTCCCATTTTCCCACCACGGAGGTGGCTATGGCATTCCCCAGCACGTTGGTGGCACTCCGGAACATGTCGCAGAAATGGTCGATGGGCAATATCAGGGCAATGCCCTCCACCGGGATGTCGAACATGCCGCAGGTGGCGGCTACCACCACCAGGCTGGCCCTCGGCACGCCGGCGATTCCTTTGCTGGTGAGCATCAGCACCAGGAGCAGGGTGAGCTGGGTGCCCAGGTCGAGCTGGACCCCGTAGGCCTGGGCGATAAAAAGGCTGGCAAAAGTCATGTACATCATGCTGCCGTCCAGGTTAAAGGAATACCCCAGGGGCAGCATAAAGGAGACGATCCGGTTCCTGACCCCGAACCGCTCGAGTTCCTCGGTGAGTTTCGGGAATACCGCCTCGCTGCTGGTGGTGCCGAAGGCGATGGCCAACGGGCTTACCAAGCGCCTTAGCAGGGCGGTCATATGCCGTTTCAGGAAGAGGTAGCCGATTAGCAGCAGCAGGGCCCAGAGGGTGGAAATCCCGAGCATGAAGGCCCCGAAATATTTGGCATAGGTAAACAGCAGCTCCTGTATGTCGCGGACGGCGAAAACCCCGGCAATGGCCCCGAAGACGCCCAGGGGCGCGGTCATCATCACGTAATTGACCATCTTGAGGATGATATGGGAGGTTTTTTCCAGGGCCATTACCACCGGTTTGGTGTAGTCGCCTATGGAAGCGGCCGCCAGTCCGAAGAAAACGGAGAAGACCACGATCTGCAAGATCTCGTTGGTCGCCATGGCCTCTACGATGCTCCTTGGGAAAATATGCGTTATGAAATTCTGGGCCGAGAAATGTTCCGTTTTTTCGGTTACCGCTGCCGCCGCCGACACGTCGAGCCCTTCCAGGTTGAGTCCCACCCCGGGCCGGGTGGCATTTACGAGCAGCAGGCCGATGAGCAGCGAAACAAAAGAGGCCGAAAAGAACCAGACCAGGGCCTTGCCCCCCACGCGGCCAACCGCCCGAACATCGCCCAATTTGGCAATCCCCACTACCAGGGTGGTAAAGACCAGCGGGGCGATCAGCATCTGTACCAGCCGTATGAATACGGTTGCCAGGATCTTGATCAGCGCGCTGAAGGAAGCGGCGCTCTCCGGGGGGTACTGCCGATGTACATAGATGCCGAGCAAGGCCCCCAGCAACATGGCGATAAAGATCTGGACGGTGAGGTTTCTGAGCAGGGCAGGGCTGATGCGCAAACGGGCAGTCATAGGTTCGCAGATAACGGGCCGAATATCTGACAAAAATCCGGATCTGCAACGCGGTATTTCTGTCCGTTTTGCAGCCGACCTACCCCGGTCTCCTTCTAGGGTTCAGGGCTGTGGGGCTCGAAGGCGACGTCCAGCTGCTGCACCTTCAGGTCCTTCTCCGGAGACAGGGTGAAAAAGACGCTAACCAGGCCGTTGGCAGCCTTCATTTTGAAGCTCCCCCGCAACTGGTTATCCGGTTCGAGCGCTCCCACCGACTCGATGGGGCCGGCCTGTTCCAGTACGGCTTCAATCTCGGCTCGGCGGTGCTCCCGCGAATGGTCCGGAAAAAAGTTCTCGGCCATGATCCGGGCTTCCACCCCGGTATCCCCGTTGCGCACCCAGTCGGCCACCTGTTGCTGCCGTTCTGCCAGTATGGCCGATACCGGCAGGACCCGCGGCTTCAGGGCCAGGTTTTCAAAGAGCAATTTTTCAATCGCCGGCAGGGGCCAGGGCGAGGTATAGGTCAGGTTGCCGAAGGCCATGAGGCCCACCCCGTATTCGGGGAAAAAGACATAGTTGCTGCCAAAGCCGGGCAGGGCGCCTCCATGGGAGACCAGCCGCACCCCGTTGCAGAAGGTGGTGTTTACCAGGCCGTACCCGTAGCCGCTTAGCAAGGCACAGGGCTCGCCGTTCCAGTCGCGTCCGCCGGCAAAGAGGCGCGGGTATCGGGGGGCCTGCATCTCGCGCAGGCTGCTCCTTTTTACGGGTCCGTTGTCTGCCCCGCTTCGGGGGGGCCAGGCAGAGAGGTGGAAGCTCACGTACTTGCTGAAGTCTTCTATGGTGGTAATCAGGCCGCCCATGGCGCCGAAGGACCCGTCGTGCAGCATGGGTTCGGGCTTCCACTGCTGGTCTTCCCAGCGGTATCCGCGGGCCAGCTGGTCAGCAGGTATGCTGTCGTATTCCCAGTAGGTGTTCGGCATGCCCAGGGGCTTCAGGATGTGCCCGGTGATGTACTCCTGGTAAGGCTGGCCCGAGACCACGGAAACAATATGGCCCAGCAGGGCGTACCCCGTATTGCTGTACTCGAACTCAAAGGAGGCCGGATTGCTGAAAGAGGCCCCGCCGGCCATGAGTCCGGTAAGCATCTGCACTGATTCGTCGAGCTGGCGGTCGCCCCAGGGGTTGTCTTCCGGGAAGCCGGCTGTCATGGTCAGCAGGTTCTCGACAGTGATAACCGGTGAATCGCTGGTCAGGTATTCCAGCCGGGCCATTTCGGGCACGTATTTTTCGGCAGGCTCTGAGAGGGAAAGCCTGCCTTCGTCCCGCAGTTTCAGGATGGCCATGGCAGTAAAGCTCTTGGTCATCGAGGCGATCCGGAAAGCCGAGGCAGTCGTGGCCGGGATTTCGGTCTCCAGATCGAGCAGGCCCGTGGCCGAGGCAATAACCAGTTCCCCGTCTACCACCACCCCGTAGGCAATGCCGGGGATGTGCCTGGCCTGGGCGTGTTCTTCGATCAGCCGCTGTAGCTCCGGGGCCAGGCCGCGGATCTTTTCGCCCCGGTCGTCGTTTTCAAAATGGGCCGGATCGTAGGAGGCCGAAACGGGATGGGTCGAAACGGGTTGCCCGATGCCGGCAGCCGTATCCGGTTCGGTTTTGCAGGCCGTCAGCGCCAGAAACAGGCTGCCGGCAAGAAGGCTGTACGATGTTCTCATATGTTGGGTTTTTCAAAAGGCACGCACCTTGAACCGGCGCCCTTTTGCCGAAACGCCACCGGTTCAAAAGGCACTGTTAAAAATAGTGAATTATTCGATCGGAAGGTGCCGGCCCCGCAGGCGCGGATTGGAAGATCCGAGGGCCTTTATT
>DATIPV010000405.1:0-2314 GCA_035471525.1 Robiginitalea sp. | reverse complement strand
AGGTGGCTGTCTTCTATCTGCAGGCGCACGTATTGCGGCAGGAACATGTATTCTTCGGGTCGGGCCTTCCGGTCGATCACCGCTCCCAGGGCCAGGTCGATTCCCAGGCTCGACCAGGTATTGCGGTCCAGGTTCTGCTGGATGAGGTCGCGGAAGGTATGGGATTCGCGCAAATGCCCCGACTCGAAGCCGAGGCGCTTTCCAAGTACCTGCACCAGCACTTCCGGGATCTTGGTGGCGCAGTTTTCAAACAGAAAATCGTAGTGGTAATAGCGGTTCTCGGGCAGGTTGTTGCGTTCCAGGAAGTCAAAGAGCGCCTGCCGCTCGCCAGGGTCCAGCTCCAGCAATTGTTCGCGCACCCAGCGGTTCTCGTACTGATAGGTGTACAGGAAGTTCGGGAATTCCTGGCGGCTCAGGGCGTAGCGCAGCTTTCCCCTGGCAAACTTCAGGTAGAAGTTGGGGGTATTGAAGTCGAAGGTGCCGTAGTTGTACACCCAATCGATTTCCCGGGCGGGGTCCCAGACGCGGAAAGCACTGTGTCCGAAAGTGGCGTACAGGTCTGCCCCGGGCCCGCAGGTAAGCACGCTTATCCGGGCCTGTGGGCTTAAGGTTGTTTGCTGGGCCTGTACCCGGTGAGCGGGCCACAGACAGCAGCAGAGAAAAAGGGCGTAAAAAGGGAAAAGCTTCATGGAGGCAGGGGCTTGTGCGTCGGTTCGAACCTGCGCCCGTCAAATATCTGAATAATTTGTCAAAGTGCAACGGGCCGCACCCGGCGCGGAGGCAATCCTGTCGCGGTGCAGCTAAGCGAGAATTGCTTATTTTTACGAAAACCGACCGACCCCATGAAATACGTTCCCAACCTCATTACCCTCCTGAACCTCATGTTCGGCTCCGTCGCAGCCGTATTCGCCGTTCTGAACCACCTGGAATGGGCCGCTTTCTTTTTTCTGCTGGGGGTGGTCTGCGATTTCCTCGATGGCCTGGCGGCACGGGCCCTGGGGGTACAGTCCGAGCTGGGCATCCAGCTCGATTCCCTGGCCGACATGATTACCAGCGGGCTGGTGCCCGGGCTGGTCATGTGCCAGATGCTGGGCATGTCGCTGAGCGGTGGCTGGAACAGCGGCAGCTTTTTTGTCGATGCCCTTACGCGCGAAGGCTGGCTGCAGGCCTGGTTTCCCTTCTCGGGCCTGCTTATAACGCTCGCCTCGGGTTGGAGGCTGGCGCGGTTCAATATTGACGAGAACCAGGTCAGCAGTTTCATCGGCCTGCCCACCCCGGCCAATGCGCTGCTCATCATTTCCCTGCCCCTTATCGTGCTTTACAACGGCAGCGAATTTACCAATTCCGTGCTGCTCAATCCCTGGTTTCTGAGCATTCTTACGCTCCTTTCGGCCTTCCTGCTCAACTCGCCCATAGAACTGTTCGCCCTGAAATTCAAGGGGTGGGGGTTCGCAGAAAATGCCGTCAAATACATCTTCCTGCTGGTCGGTGCCGTGCTGGTAATTACGCTGCAGTACCTGGCGATACCCCTGGTTATCCTGTTGTATATTCTCTTGTCGGTAGTGGGTAAAAAAAGCGCCTGAGGGTTGGCTAAAAAGTGAGCTTTTTCTTGCGCAATTCGAAATTCTGGCCCAGGTACACCTTGCGCACCATCTCGTCTTCGGCCAGGATTTCCGGGCTGCCCGATTTCAGGATACCCCCTTCGAACATCAGGTAGGAACGCTCTGTGATGGCCAGGGTCTCCTGCACGTTGTGATCGGTTATCAGAATGCCGATATTCCGGTTTTTGAGCTGGGCCACGATGCGCTGGATGTCTTCCACGGCCACCGGGTCTACCCCGGCGAAAGGCTCGTCGAGCAGGATAAACTTCGGGTCGGTCGCCAGGGCCCGGGCAATCTCCGTGCGGCGGCGCTCGCCTCCCGAGAGCAGGTCGCCCCGGTTCTTCCGGATATGTGCGATCCCGAATTCCTCGAGCAGGCTTTCCATGCGCATGTGCTGCTCCTTTTTGCTGAGGTCGGTTAGCTGCAGTACGCTCAGGATGTTCTTTTCCACGCTCAGCTTTCGGAATACGGAGGCCTCCTGTGCCAGGTAGCCGATGCCGTACTGGGCGCGCTTGTACATGGGGAAGCGCGTAATCTCGGTCTGGTCGAGGAAAATCTTGCCGCCGTTGGGTTTAATAAGGCCCACGATCATGTAGAAAGAGGTGGTTTTCCCGGCCCCGTTCGGGCCCAGCAGCCCGACGATCTCCCCCTGGTTCACCTCCAGGGATATACCCCTGACCACCTGGCGACCCCGGTAAGACTTCAAGATGTTT
>DATIPV010000404.1:0-6483 GCA_035471525.1 Robiginitalea sp. | reverse complement strand
TTTACCCCCTGGCCCGCTGCGGCCCGGCCCCATGATCTGCCCCTTCCGGCCCGGGACGAAGGCGACTTCTGGACCCGAATCCGGGCCGACTACGACCTGAAGCCCGATTACATCAACCTGGAGAACGGCTATTACAATATTATCCCCAGGCCTACCCTGGAGGCCTTTCTGGAAAAGGTGCGCCTGGTCAATTACGAAGGTTCCTATTACATGCGCACCGTGCAGTGGGAAAACAAGAACCGGATTGCCGCACGCCTGGCCGGCCTGCTCAACTGCCCGGCCGAAACCCTGGTCATTACCCGGAACACCACCGAGTCGCTGGATACCATTATCGGCGGATTCCCCTGGGAGGAAGGGGACGAAGCTATCTACGCCGAGCAGGATTACGGGGCCATGCAGGATCATTTCGAACTGGTCGCCCGGCGGTACGGCGTGGTTTGCAGGAAAGTCTCCGTGCCCAATCACCCCGAATCGGATGAGGAGCTGGTATCTTTGTACGAGCAACAGATCACCCCCCGAACCCGCCTGCTGATGGTCTGCCACATGATCAACATCACCGGGCAGATACTCCCGGTTCGCAAGATCTGCGACATGGCGCACCGCCACGGGGTGGAGGTGCTGGTCGACGGCGCACACTGCGTGGGGCATATCGGGGTAAACCTGGAGGAACTGGATTGCGATTACTACGGTTCGAGCCTGCACAAGTGGCTCAGCACCCCACTGGGGGCGGGCATACTGTACGTCAAAAAGGAGCGGATCGCCCAGATATGGCCCCTGCTGGCCCAACAGCACACGGAGCCCGACGATATCAGCCGTCTGAACCACATCGGCACGCATCCGGTCCATACCGACCTGGCCATCGATGCAGCCATCGATTACCTGGAGCAGCTGGGGCTGGAGCGCAAGGAGGAGCGGCTCAGGGAATTGCAGCGCTACTGGACCGGGGCCCTGAGGGGCGCGCCCGGCGTCAGGATCAATACCCCGGAGGAAGCGCACCGCAGTTGCGGGATTGCCAATGCGGGGATCGAGGGCCTTGCCCCGGGCGACCTGGCCGGGGTGCTTTTGGAGGAGTACGGCATCTACACTGTGGCCATCGATTCGGCCGGGGTAAAGGGGTGCCGGATAACCCCGAACGTATTTACCACCGAGGCGGAGCTCGACCGGCTGATCGCAGCTCTCGGCGCGTTGGGGGAAAGGTACGGGCCCTGAGGGAAATGGCCTGAAACCTGATGTCCATCATGTTTTTTGAGGGATGCCGGGAGTAGTTTTGAAGAATATCCGGGGCGCCCTCAAGTCCCCCAAGACCAACACCAAATTCGTAAACTTTAAATTCTGATATACAATGACCGATTTTAAAATGAATCAGAAACTGACCAGTGGCCTGGTACTCCTGCGGCTCTTTATCGGCTGGCATTTCCTCTACGAGGGAATTATCAAGGCGTACAACCCCGACTGGACCAGTTTCGGGTACCTGGCTTCGGCCCAGGGCCCCTTCAAATCGCTCTTTACGTCCCTTGCCGCAGAGAGCATCCTCCCCTGGGTGGACACACTTAACTGGCTTGCCCTGGTATTTGTGGGCATCACGTTCATCCTCGGCATTTTCGAACGGGCCGGCGCCGTGGTCGGCATGGGCCTGCTGGCCGTGTACTACCTGGCCCACCCATCCTTTCCCGGCCTGGACGAGATCAGGTCTGAGGGCAGTTACTGGCTGGTGAACAAAAACCTGATTGAACTGGCGGCCTGCTGGGTCCTTTACCTGCAGCCCACCGGAAGCTTTATCGGCCTGGCCCGATTACTGAAACCGAAATCATCCACAACTAAAACCGATCTATCATGAGCTGGACAAGACGCGAAGCCCTCCTGGGAATGGGAGGCATTCCTATTCTGGGAGCCGTATGGTGGGCAGGCGCCTCCGCGACCGTAGGAAAGAAACGGGAGCGCGATGCCCTGCTGGAGACCCTGAACATCCAACCCTCGCTGCCCCCGGCCGTGCCGGCCATCGGTGGCGAACCCGTTAAGGTGGGCATCATTGGCTTCGGCATTCGGGGCGAACAGCTCTGCCGGGCCCTGGGTTACGCCACCCAGGAGTGGCTTGCCGAAATGGAAGAAGCCACCGCCCTGGCCAAGGAGGAGGGACGCCCGTTTACCGCCCTGGAGGATTTCAACAACCAGGATAAGGTTAATGTGCGCATTGCAGGGATCTGCGATATTTACGATTACCGGGCCGAGAAGGCCATCCGCTCTTTCGCTACCGATGCGAACCCCGTCAAGCGCTACCGCACCTATCAGGAGATGATTGGAAGCGGGGAGATCGATGCAGTGGTGGTGGCCACCCCTGACCACTGGCACGCTCCCATGGCCATTGAGGCCCTGCGCAACAACGTGCACGTGTATGTGGAGAAACCCATGACGCACACGCTATCGGAAACCTATGAGCTGCGCGATGCGGCACTGAATTCCAAGGCTGTCTTGCAGGTGGGGCACCAGCACCGCCAGACCCTGAGCTTCAAGACGGCCCAGGACATCATTTCCAAAGGGATCCTGGGGCATGTGTCCCTGATTACGACCAATACGAACCGGAACGACGACAACGGAGCCTGGAATTACGAAATCAGGCCCGATGCCACCCCTGAGACCATCGACTGGGCTCAGTTTCTCGGGAATGCTCCGCAAATCCCCTTCAACAAGAACCACTTTTTCCGGTGGCGGAAGTGGTGGGCCTACGGCTCCGGGCTTTCCGGCGACCTGCTCACCCACGACTACGACCGACTGAACTGCGTGCTGCAGATGGGTATCCCGAAATCGGTTATGGCTTCGGGAGGCATCTACACCCACCGCGACGCCCGCAATGTGCCCGACGTTTTTCAGGCCAACTTTGAGTTTCCCGATTTCAGCACCGGCAGCAGCCAGCCTGCGGGCAAAGAAAAAGGGATGACCTTTGTGTACAGCGCCACCCTGGGCAACACCCTGAACCGCCCCACCGTTCTTATGGGGCACGATGCCAGCATGGAGCTCGGGAACTCCCTCACGATTTGGCCTGATGGCCGGTCTACCCGCTATTTCAACCAGCTTGAGGAAGGAAAAATGGCGCCGCAGACCCCCATTTACCAGTACAACCCGGCTGCCTCGGCCCTCGACGGGGTGTCGTCGGCCACTTCCCAGTATTTTGCAGACAAGGGGCTGATGTGGACGTACATAGACGGGAAGCGGGTCGATTCCACCTTCCTGCACATGCGCGAATGGCTCAGCGTGATCCGCAACGGCGGCGCCGTGAGCTGCGGCATACAGCAAGGCTTCGAAGAGGCTGTCTCTGCCCACATGGCCGGGCTTTCCTGGAAACTGGGCCGTCGTATCGAATGGGATGCCGAAGCCCAGCGGGTGGTGCCTATCGAGGAAATTGACCTCGATGCTGCCCTGCTCGACAGCCCGCCCGGAATAGGCAACTACGCCCCCGACGTGGTAACATAAAAGGCCGGCAGTTTCCACCAGTGCCCGTGCGGCGCTCCGGGGGATTAATTAAGTTCAAGGTTCAAGGTATGGGCAGTAAAATTCGGCCCGGCCTTGGGCCTTGCGCTTTTTGCTGCGGGTGGGCCCGGTTATGAATCCATGAAGGGCGATAAAAAAGGGGAACCCCCCAAAACCCCGGAGTTCAAAATAACCCGATAGCCTGCAGCCGCCTGGCAGCTTGCCGCTTTTCCGGGTTGCTCAATCAGGCATAAAAAGGGCATTGGCGAAGAAGAGTTTCCCGCCTTCCCAGAACCCGCGGAAGAGCGGGTTGTCGGCCAGGTACACGACCTGGCCCCGGCCCAGGCGCTCGGCCCCGAACACCAGGGTTTCCGGGATGCGCTTCAGGGCTTCGCTTCCGGCAAATCCGGCCATGAGCCCGGGATCGCGCTCCAGGTAGGCCACGGTGCCCCCCTCCAGATAGCTATAGGCATCGCTGCCCAGCTTCAGGGTGTAGTAGGTGTCTGTATAGCCGAAAGCCAACGGGTGGGTCGGGTCTACCCGGGCCCTGAAGATGGCCCCTGTAATATTGGATTTAATGCGTTCGCGCTCCGAGCCTTCAAAGGGCTCCGGTACTGGGCCGGAGGGGTCGGGTGCCGATTCTTCTTTGTTCGAGATGGAAAAACCGGCATCTCCCTCAAGGCCGTCCAGGGCCTGGCCCATAGCGATGAGCCGCCCGCCTGCCCGCACCCAGCCGGCCAGGGCCGAGCGGCGCTTGTCGTTCAGGAAGCCCCGGTAAGAGTAGCCGTCGGGCAGCACCAGCACGTCGTAGGCTCCCAGGTCTACCCGGTCGAAATAATCCGAGGTTAGCACGGTAAGGGGGTAGTGCAGCTGCTGTTCAAAGAAATGCCATACTTCCCCGAATCGCAGGGTGGAGGTGGGCTCCCCGGCGAGGACAGCCACTTTAACGGGCTTGATTTCTTGCACATACCGCGACCCGAAGTCCTTTCCCGAATCGACGAAGCCGGTGGCCGCCGGTATTAACACCTTGGCATGTTTGGCAGCTATGACGGCCAATTGGGTATTCAGGTTTTGTATGCCGGCATTCTCGGCCCGGGTTACAATGAGGGTTCCGCGGTCCCAGGTTTTTCCGTCGAGGGAGAAGGGTCGCAAAGCACGCCTTACCCGGATACCTCCCTGCAGCATTTCGGCCAAAAAGCGGGCGTCGTCCATGCCCGTCCAGTCGGTCAGGTAGGCATAGGCGTCCGGGATCGGCTGTGGCGAAACGGCCAACGACTGCCTTTTCTCGTAGGGGAGGGGCGTTTCCGAAGCCAGGGCCTGCATTCCGTAGGCGTAGGGCAGCGACCAGGCGGTAATGTCGTAGGTAAGGGAATCGCTGAGGCGGGCATTGGGTTCAAACAATACCTTTACAAGGGTTCCTTTGGGCTGGTCGGTTGGCACGATCAGGGTGCGCTCTCCGATGGGAAGGGTTCCGTTTTTCTGGGTATCGTAGCGCAGGCCCCTGGCAAGTCCCTTTTTCCCGAACCCGTATTCGATCTGATGTTGCTGCAGCAGGCCGGTGAGGGCCCGAATGGCATCTTCGCTCCCGTTCAGGGCGTAGCTCCTGTAGGCGTAATTCCGGGGCTGGCTGTAGAACTTCCGAAATTCGGTATTGAGCGTCCCGGCATGCCGGGCGGCCATTTCTACCGTGCTCAGGCTTGTGGTCAGGTGATGGGCGATGCGGTCCTTCAGGGTCAGGGTGTCGCCTTCGGCTGTGAGCACGCCCAGCCCGGCCCGTCCGCTGCCGCCCTGTTCGTAGGTCATGCCGATGGCCCCGTTGAAGGTGGGGTAGGTGTCCCCGTAGCTCGGGTAGAACAGGTCAAACACTTCCCCTGTAAAATAAAACCAGCCATTGGCGTCGAAATAACGGGCGTGATTGCGGCCAATGGAATCCTGGAAGGCCCGCTGGAAACGGGTGATCACCTCGTGAAAGGGTTCTGTCGCCGGGGCGAAAAAATAAGGGGCGTCTACCCCCTGTTCGTGGAAATCTACATGTACGTGGGGCATCCATTGCTGGTATCTGACCATCCGTTGCTGGCTTTCTACCTGGGTAAGCCAGGCCCAGTCGCGGTTCAGGTCGAACATGTAGTGGTTGCTGCGGCCGCTCCACCAGCCCTCATGGTGTTCCGTGCTGTTGGGGTCTGCCTGGTAGGGGGTGTTTTTATGCTGGTTAAACCAGTTCACGTAGCGGTCGCGCCCGTCGGGGTTCATGCAGGGGTCCAGTATCACTACCGTGTTTTCGAGGTAGCCGCTTTTGGAAGTGAGCAGCTCGTACAGGGTTTGCATGGCGGCTTCGGTACCCACGCTTTCGTTCCCGTGTACGTTGTAGCTCATCCAGACGATGGCCGTTTCGGAGTTGCCACGGCCGGTAAGGCCTGCCAGGTGTTCCAGGCGGATCTCCTCCAGGTGCCGCATGTTGGCCGGGGAGGAAAGCTGCGCGATCATCAGGGGCCTGCCCTCGCTGGTCTGCCCGTAGTTTTCCAGCTTTACCCGGTCTGGGGCCGCCCCGGCCACCGCCCGGTAGTAATCCACCACCTGATGGTGGCGGGTGAAACGCGTGCCCAATTCGTACCCCAGAAATGCCGAGGGCGACGGGATAGACTGAGAATAGGCCAGTGCCGTTAAAAGCAAGCCTGACAGCAGGGCAAAGGGTTTTATCATGCGAAGTTGGACTGGTTTGTGAATCGGGGTTATCAAAATTATAAAATCCGGAGCAACCCCGGGCACTATTTCCTCTCAATTACCGGGGGATCGGCCTCCTCTGCTCGTCTGCATTCGATCTTAACGTATTTTTGGGAAATCTAAGCCTCCATAGTTTTATCTTTGGAATGCACAAAAACGAGTATGCAGGCTGAAGGAATACCCTTTAGGGATACCGGTTTTTTCTCCCCCCTGATAACGGACTACCTCGATCAGGAGCCGGCGCTGGAACCCTTCTACCACCGTTTTCCCGAGATACATGCCTTCGGGGCCCAGATC
>DATIPV010000403.1:0-1966 GCA_035471525.1 Robiginitalea sp. | reverse complement strand
TATCCGGGTGGTGGATGCCATGGGATGCGAGGCAAACGTTCGTTTCCCCTTTGATTTTGACGGGCGGGTGGAAATGCCGAATTATTTCACCCCTGACGGAGACGGCCTGAACGATACCTGGGCGCCCAACAACCGGGAGTTCTTCCCGCAGATCGAGATCAAGATATACGACCGCTACGGGCGGGTGGTGGCCATCCTGGACCAGGTGCGCAACTGGGACGGCACCTACGATGGCAAAGAAGTTCCCACCGGCGACTACTGGTATGTGGTAAACGCCAACGACAACGAAAAACAGACCTGGGTAGGGCATTTTACCCTATACCGATAACCGATTTATAAGTGGAGCATGTTGGTGCCGGCACCTGAACAAGAGTAGGGTGCCGGTTCCTTTTTTGCGAATGCTGGAAAGCCCGGGATCAGTCGATCCGGAAGCCTTCCTCCAGCAGGAGCTCGTAGACATAGCCCGCTCCGAAATCGCGGTTGCGGCGCACCAGGGCCTCAACGCGTACCGATTCACCCAGTTGTATGTCTTCCTGGGTGGTGAGCACCACTTCCCCTCCTGTTTCGCCGGGCCCCTTCAGGTGAACCCAGTTGCGATTCATGATGCCGAAGTTTACCTTAACGCAGGTGCCGCTGAGCTCTACCCAGCGATTCTCGTACAACTCAGGTGCATCGAGCAGTTCCTGAATGGTTATCGGCACCGCATCGCTGTCGGTCGGAATTTCCAGGGAATCTGCCGGTTTGCCGGCTGCCTCCGGGTTGTGCGGATCGAAGATGCGTTTGTCCAGGGACGACAGCCTCGACTTGGGAACCAGTCGGGTTACCAGATAGATGCTGTCGTAAACCCGCTCCAGCGCTTTGCTTTCAAAGTCAAATTTGCGAACGGCCTCGTTGAAATAATAGGTGCTTCCGGGGCGTACGTTACCCAGGCCCGTGGCGATCCAATAGCGCTTGTCTTTTTCCGAAACCTCCATGAACAGGTAGGTTTCGGTAGGGAGTACCTGAATGATTTCAACCTGATGCAGGTCCAGGACCAGATCGCTGCCGTCAGGGGCGCGCACAAATGATTCCTTGAGGATTATTTCTTCCTGTCGCGGGCTTCCGCAGGCAAGAAGGGCCATGGCCAGCAAGCCGGTTAAAAGCGCGATTGGATTAAGACGTCGGGGCAGAAGCCCAAAGGTGTTCTGACTTTTCATGAACGATAACTTGGTTTAAGAGCGATTCTGATTTCTCCGGGTCCACCAGGGTTTCCGGGTCCTTGAGCAGTTTCCGGACCAGCCGGTTCGATACCTGCCTGAGTTCAGCCTGGCTCATTTCGGGGTGCCTGTGGGCCAACTCGTCACGAATGTACGACATTCTTTCGGCGAGTAGCTCTCGCATGGGCTCCTGGGCGACCCATTCGATAAAACTGGCCTGCTCCTGGGCCAGGATTTTTTTGACAATTCGGATGGCAGCCTTCCGGTGAGCCCGGTTTTCGTCCAGTTGGGCCGAGATGGTATCCAGGTCGCAGCGGATCACATTCTTCTGCGAAGCCAGATCCTTGGCAATGTTTCCGGGAACCGCCAAATCGATCAAAAGTACCTTGGTGCCCGTGGCTATCCCCTTGGAGATAAGCCTGGGGGCATTGCTGGCAGCAGAAATGATCACATCGAAAGACTCCAGTCGGTTTTCCAGCAGTTGCGACCAGGGCATAATCTTTAAGCGGAAATCCGCGGCCAGGCGCGCCGCTTTGGATTCGGTCCGGTTGCTGATCCAAATCTGGCGAAAACGAAATTTTGAGTTGTATTTGAGTACATTCTGAATAATATCCCCGGCCCCGACCAGCAAGATTCGTTTGTTTTTGTAGTTTTTGCTGCGGTCGCTTTCCCGGATAAGCTTCAGCGCCTTGTAGGCCGTCGAGGTAGTGCCATCCTGAAAGGCCGTTTCGTTTCGGATTCTCTTGTGGGCCCTGAAAACAGTTTGCATG
>DATIPV010000402.1:0-1684 GCA_035471525.1 Robiginitalea sp. | reverse complement strand
GAGATGTGCCCCTGTTTGATATCGGAAAACGGCAGGGTGCCCCCCTCGATGGACGCCAAAAAGTCGAGCATATGCCGACGGGTGGCCGGCACGGCGTGGAGTTCGATATTGGCTTCGTTAACGTCATCGGGGAATTTTTCGCGTTCGTACAGCACATCTTCATGCAGTCTGGGCCCGTCGCCCTGCGGATAGAAGTCCCATTGCATGGTGCTGCCCGCCAGGGTTCCCTTTTCGCCGTAGATTTTGAAAGACCAGGGGTATTCCGGGTCGGCCGGGGTGCCCCAGCTCCGGTGCTGCCAGGTGCAGTTGAACCCGTCGAATTCGAACACGGCTGTCTGTGTGTCTGCAATATTCGATTTTCCGTCGGTCTGCACGTAGATGCCCCCGTGCGAACTGATGCGGTTGGGCCAATCCAGCTTGAGCAGCCAGCGCACCGTATCGAGCATGTGCACGCACATATCGCCCATAATCCCGTTGCCGTACTCCATGAAGGTGCGCCACCAGCGAATATGCGGCAGGCCGTCGTAGGGGCGCAGGGGGGCTGGCCCGGTCCACATTTCGTAATCGAAAAATTCGGGTACTTCCTGTACAGGCGGGTTGCCGTTGGCCCGCATGTGGAAGTAGCAGCAGAGTTCCACATGCCCGATTTTGCCCAGCAGACCGGCATCGACCACTTTCTCCTTGGCTCCGTGCAGGTGCGGGGTATTGCGCCTTTGGGTGCCGACCTGCACCGTTTTTCCATACTTGCGGGCGGTTGCCAGAATGGCCTCTCCCTCCAGCACATCCACGCTGATGGGCTTTTGCAGGTACACATGGCAGCCGCTCTTGATGGCATCTATGGCCGTAAGGGCATGCCAGTGGTCGGGGGTGGCGATCAGCACGATGTCGAGCTCGGTCTCTGCCAGCATTTTGCGGTAATCCATGAACAGGCGGGGCGGTTTGGCCGAAGGCTGCCGCAGGGCCAGTTGGGCCGCCGCTTCCTCGAGCATGTGCCGGTCCACGTCGCACAGGGCCTTCACCTCTACGGGGGCCACCTGAATAAGCCGCCACAGATCCATTTTGCCGTACCACCCGGTGCCGATCAGGGCCACTTTCCAGGGTTTGTCGCGGTAAATCAGGTCCATGCCGTATGTTCCGAAAGTAGACAGCAGGGTAAGGGCAGAGGCGCTTTTCATAAAACGCCGGCGGTTGATGTTGAAATGTGGGTTTTCCATGAGAGGTTGGGTTGGTGTCGTCCTCCTAAAGATAAAAAAACCCCGTTATACTGCCTCGGTTACCAGCACTTTAAGAGAATCGTCCGAGATTTTTACGAAGAACAGATAGGTTTCTCCCCCGGGTTTGATGCCCGTGCGCCGCCTGATGGCCGCTACGCTTTCCGGAAAATTCCGGGTTGCCACATGGGCTTTGACAAAGGGCAGCCGGCCTGCCTTGTAGGGCAGCACCTCCCGGAGTCGGAAACGCCGGCCCGGGAAAGGAACCAGGTTTTGGGAGGTGTAGAGGTGCGTGTGGCGGTGCAGTTTTGCCAGCCCGTACCGCTCGCCCAGCAGGCCAAAAGGCGCCGCTTTCATCAGGGCCGCATGGGGCTCGTACAGGAAGGCCAGGGGCGGGCCGTAGGTGCAGGTCGCCTGGGCTTCTTCCTCCAGGGTAAATGACAGGGGTTCCCCTCCCTCCAGGTCGAGCGCCA
>DATIPV010000401.1:0-8375 GCA_035471525.1 Robiginitalea sp. | reverse complement strand
CAACTCCTCACTTCTCGTTGTCAAACACACTTTCAAACCACTCGTCGCAGCGGACGAGATTACTTCCGGAGCGGGAGACCGGATTCGAACCGGCGACGTTCAGCTTGGAAGGCTGACGCTCTACCAACTGAGCTACTCCCGCAATTAATTACAAAATCCAATGTTTAAAATGTGGGGAGAGCAGGATTCGAACCTGCGAAGGTGAAACCAACAGATTTACAGTCTGTCCTCGTTGGCCGCTTGAGTATCTCCCCTCCTTTGTATTTTCAAGAACTTCTGAGCCGATGGAGGGACTCGAACCCACGACCCCGAGATTACAAATCACGTGCTCTAGCCAGCTGAGCTACATCGGCTTTTTAGGCCTTTTTATAGCATAAAAAAGTCCGCTATTTCTAACGGACTGCAAATGTAGATAATTATTTATTTAAACAAAACTATTTCATAAAAATTTTAGGCTGTCGTAAAGCTTCGGTTTCTTTTTCTTTTTGACCAGTAATCGCTCCAGCGAACTGCATGCAGAATCGACTGCTTCCTCGAAGGATTTGCACTGTTTTTTAACTATGAACGTGTCTTTCGGAACATGCAGTTTGATCTCCGCCATCTTGTTTTTTTTCAGGGGGGTGTTCTCCAGCCTTAGGTACACTTCGGCAGTGACCACGCGGTCGTAAAACTGATCGAGCTTGTCGAGTCGTTTCTGTGTGAAATCCAGGAGCTTTCCATCGGCATTGAAATTGACAGCCTGAGTGTTTACCTTCATACGCTCAAAATTTTAAGTTTATCAATGTTTGTCCAGGTTCCTCGGATGGGCGGAACCGTGGATGCGTTTTAGTTCGGCAATGCTGTTATGGGTGTAAACCTGGGTAGAGGCCAGAGAGGTATGTCCTAAAAGCTCCTTGACGGCATTCATGTCTGCTCCCTGGTTTAAGAGGTGCGTGGCGAAGGTATGCCTGAGAATATGCGGGCTCTTTTTGGTCTTCGCCGATACCATACTAAGGTACCTGTTAATAATCCTATAAACTAGTGTGTCGTATACTTTATTGCCTGAGGCCGTCAGAAAAAAATGAGGGTCTGGCCCATCGGGGAATTCGGCGGCGCGCACCTCCAGATAACGGTCGATGCGCGGAAGCAATTCGCTCAGCAGCGGCAGGAGCCGTTCCTTGTTCCGCTTGCCCAGCACCTTCAGGGTGGCGCGGCTCCTGTCCAGATCGGCCAGGGTGAGCCCTATCAATTCGGCCCGGCGCATCCCGGTGGTGTAAAGCAACTCGATCATCAACTGATCCCGCAGGTCTTCATACGCTTCTGCCGGTGGCCAGTCGGCAAGCAGCCGGCGCATTTCTTCCACCGAGAACGGCACCTCCACCTTGCGGGCCGACCGCACCGGCCGATGCCCGGCCAGGGGACTGGTCTGAATGCGCCCGATACGGACCAGGTATTTGTAGTAAGATTTAAGGGCTGCCGTCTTCCGGTTGATGCTCCGGCCGGTGAGCCCGGCTTCCATCAGGGCGATTATCCAGCTCCTGATAAGCGTGTACGGGAGGTCTTCCAGGTCGTTTTCGCCGTGGGCCTCCAGGCAGTAGTCGGCAAACTCCTGCAGGTCGCCCAAATAGGCCCGGACCGTATGCACAGAATAGTTGCGCTCCAGCGCGAGGTATTTCTCGAAGGATTCCCTGGACATAGCCTAAAGGTACAAAAGGTGGGGCCACAAAAAAACAACCCCGGCAATTCTGCCGGGGCTGCTGTTGGGTATGTGCGGGAATCAGAATTCCTCCTCTTCCTTCAGATGCTGTATATAGCGTGCTTTCAGCACTTGCTGACGCCGCACTACAGAAGGTTTGGTGAACTGCTGGCGCTTGCGAAGCTGGCGCATGGTACCGGTCCGGTCGAATTTACGCTTGAAACGCTTGAGCGCACGATCAATGTTTTCTCCTTCTTTAATAGGTATAATCAACATGGGCTACCACCTCCTTTCTTTTGGTTTGCGGGTGCAAATATAATCCGAATCCCGAAATGGGGAGCGATTTATTTCAAAATATTTTTGGCGATCACCAGCTTCTGGATCTCCGTGGTGCCTTCGCCAATGGTGCAGAGTTTGGCGTCCCTGTAGAATTTTTCCACCGGGAAATCCTTGGTGTACCCATATCCGCCATGGATCTGTACGGCCTCGTTTGCCACCCGCACGCATACTTCCGAAGCGTACATCTTGGCCATAGCGCTGTGCTGGGTAACCGGCTTGCCCGAATTTTTTAGGAAGGCGGCCTTGTGCACCAGCAGCTCGGCTGCCTCGATTTCGGTAACCATCTCGGCGAGCTTGAAGGAGATGCCCTGGAACTGGCTGATCGGTTTGCCGAACTGTACCCGCTCCTGGGAATACCTGAGGGCCGCCTCGTAAGCCCCCTTGGCGATACCCAGGGAAAGCGCTCCGATGGAGATGCGTCCGCCGTCCAGCACTTTCATGGACTGGATGAACCCGTCGCCCACCGGCCCCAGGCGGTTGGCATCCGGAATCCGGCACTGGTCAAAGATCATTTCGGCCGTTTCGCTGGCCCGCATGCCGAGCTTGTCTTCTTTTTTGCCGCTGCTGCACCCGGGCGTCCCCATCTCCACCACAAAGGCGGTCATGCCCCGGCTGTCCCCTTTCTCCCCGGTACGGGCGATAACCACCACCACATCCCCGCTGATCCCGTGGGTGATAAAGTTCTTGGCTCCGTTGAGTATCCAGTGGTCGCCATCCTTGCGGGCAGTTGTATTCATCCCGCCGGCATCGGAGCCCGTGTTGTGTTCGGTAAGGCCCCAGGCGCCGATCCATTCGCCATGGGCCAGCTTGGGAATCCAGCGGGCCTTTTGGGCCTCGTCGCCAAAGGAAAGGATATGGTTGGTACAAAGCGAATTATGTGCTGCCACAGACAGGCCTATGGCGGGGTCTACCTTGGAAATCTCCTCGATTATCGAAATATACTCGTGATAGCCCAGTCCGGAACCTCCCAGCTGGGTGGGGACCAGCACGCCCATAAAACCGAGCTTGCCTGCCTTCCTGAGCAGGTCGGCGGGGAAGATCTGGTGCTCGTCCCAATGTTTTACGTGGGGCTGGATGTACTGCAGGGCAAACTCCCGGGCAGAATCGGCTACATGCCGTTGGGTCTCGGAATATTCGAAATTCAGGTCCGTCGCGCTATCGACCATCATCGCTTTTCAGGTTTTTCAAAGGGTCAAATATAACGCAATTCTCTCAATTTTATCCCGTGGAAGATCCAGTACCTCCGCGATTTCATCCAGGCGCTCATACGGGCCGTTCTTTTGCCGCCAAACCACCAGGGCCTCGGCCATGTCGCGGGTAAGATAAAGCAGGCTGCCCAGTTCGGCGGCTGAGGCGGTATTGAGGTTCACCCTGCGGATATCGGGCGGTTCGGCCACCCGGAACGATGCCATCAGCCGGGCCGCCACTTCGGGAGAGAGCCCGTACACGTCGAGCAGCTGCGAACCATGCTGAAAGCCCCCCAGGGCTTCCCGGAATTTCACGATTCGGGCGGAAAGGACCGGCCCCACGCCCCGGATTGTCCTGAGCTGTTCGGCACTGGCGCGGTTCAGATCCGGAAGGGAACCGGAAGAAGGGCCCTGTGCCAAACGCTGGGTCGGACGGGCCGGGAATCGGAGGCGGGGCAGCAGTCGCCGCATGGCAGAATCGGGCAGGCTGGCCACCTGCTGCAGGGTTTCCGCATCGTACAGGGTGCGGCCCGAAGCGCGGTACGCGTAGAGGGCGTCGAGCGACCTCAGGCTCAGGCCCAGCCGGTAGGCCGCAAAATCGTCTAAGCGGTTGGGATCGTATCTTCGCACCGCCCGGGGCCCCGGCCCGGCCCTTTTCAGGCTGTCTATCCAGGCCTGCTGCTCCGTATCCAGCCGCAGCAGGCCTGGATTCGGGTCGCTTTCCAGGGCACCCCGTGCATAGCGGATACCTTCCAGCAGCAGCATCAGCAGCAGGAAATAAAAAATCCCACTCCGCAGGCGCATCGGGCCGGAGAAGTGGGATTTCGGTCGCCTCATGGGCCCAAGGTAGGCCCCGGGGCTGCGGTTACATTGCAGTTTTGCGGTAGAGCAGGTTGTTTTTCAGCTTCTTCAAATACTCATTCAGATCGGACCGAACCTCGCCCGACATGATGTACAACCCGATGATGTTCGGGAACGACATGGCCAGGATCATCATATCGGAAAAATCCAGAACGGCACCCAGGCTAACCGAGGAACCGATGACCACAAAGACCAGGAACAGCATTTTGTAAACCATTTCAGACCGCTGGCTCTTACCAAACAGGTAGGTCCAGGCCCGCATGCCGTAGTACGACCAGGAGATCATCGTGGAAAAGGCGAAGAGGAAAACGGCTATGCCCAGGATGTACGGGAACCACGAAATCTGGCTGCCGAAGGCGTCTGAGGTTAGCTGGGCTCCCGCCATGCCTTCCACTTCGTGCATGCCGGTAAAGATGAGCACCAGGGCGGTGAGGGTACAGACCACCACCGTATCGATGAAGGGCTCCAGCAAGGCGACAAAGCCTTCTGAAGGCGGGTTGTGGGTTTTTGCCGTAGAGTGGGCAATGGCGGCCGAACCGACCCCGGCCTCATTGGAGAAAGCGGCGCGCTGGAAGCCCACCACGAGCACCCCGATGATACCTCCCTTGAGGGCCCCCGGGTTAAAAGCACCCTTGAAGATAGCCCCAAAGGCCGGGCCTATATTCTCGATATTCATGATGATGACGGTTAAGGCCGCCAGGATGTAGATGGTAGCCATCAGGGGCACCACCTTCCCGGTTACCCTGGCAATGCTCCGGATGCCGCCAATGATCACCACCCCAACCAAAATAGCCGTAACCACCCCGAACCAGAAACCATTGCCCTGCAGGGCGGTATACTGACCGGCCAGCTGCTCAAATGACTGGTTGGCCTGGAACATATTGCCTCCTCCGAAGGAGGCGCCCACGGCCAGGACTGCAAAAACTCCTGCGAGCACCTGGCCCAGGCCTTTAAGGTTGCGTTTTTCCAGACCGTGGCGCAGATAATTCATCGGCCCCCCAAATACCCGCCCGTCGGGCAGGATATCCCGGTATTTTACCCCCAGGGTGCACTCCACGAATTTGGAAGACATCCCCAATAAGCCGCAAATGATCATCCAGAAGGTGGCCCCCGCCCCGCCGAGCGAAATGGCCACGGCCACCCCGGCGATATTTCCGAGCCCCACCGTACCCGACACGGCGGTCGCAAGCGCCTGGAAGTGGGTTACCTGCCCGGGTGCATCCGGGTCGTCGTACTTGCCCTTGGCCAGGTCTATGGAATGGCGGAAGCCGCGCAGGTTGATAAAGCCCATGCGCAGGGTAAAGAAAGTGGCCCCCAATACCAGCCAGATAACTATGAACGGAATGGGTTTGGTAACCGGGTCTCCGTTGGGATGCAGCACTACGACGGGCTGGTCGTAGGCGATCTCGGCCAGGTTGTGCGCCCCCTGTTCAATTACGTGTTCGGGGTTGTCGGCATTGTAAACCACCTCGCCTTCGCGGGCCAGGTATTTCAGTTTGCCGCTGGCAGTGGCAATAACGCGGATGTCGGCCCCCTGCCCGCGCGAAACCACTGCGATTTCCTCCCCTTTGGCCACTTCGGAGCCTTCCGGCTTCAGCCAGGTTTTGAGAACAAAGCGGTCTGCAATGCCCGGTGTCCATCCCGGAATCGGGATTTTGCGGACATCAGCGTATACTATCGGGTCGTACATGCCGAGGGCGGCAAAAGGATCCCAGAAGAGCACGGAACCCAGGGCGTTTACCGCCGGGGTCATGGTGCCGTTGAAAATCTCGGTAATGGATTCGGAGGCCACTTCGTACGTTTTCGAAACGGTGGCACCTGCCGAATCGGTGACCACCACCGTGTAGGGAATACCCTCCACCAGGCTGCTGGAAATACGTGAACTGAGCGGAGTAGCCTGATTGCTCCATTTATAGGTGTAGGGAGGGATTCCTCCGCTGACCTCCAGGCTAACCATTCCGTCGTTGATGTTGTGGGAAGGGTTCGTGATGGTTTCACGAACCTGAAGATCCTGTGCCAACAGAGGCAGGGCAGACATACAGGCCAGAAAGAAGAGGCGAATTTTCATAGATACACGGAGGGGTTACGGTTCACGACTTGTTGGTTAGCCCGGGCAATATCCTAAAAATAGTTGACCCGGTCAAAAATCGGGGGCGTTAAAAAAATTGGGGCGCTGTGAAGCAAGGGGGTGCAACGGAAGCATTTGGCAGGTGCCCTGCGCTGTTTGACGTATCAGCCGATATGGAACATCTCATTGAGTTTGCGTATCTGCTCGGGCCGGCCCAGCACGATAACCTTGCTTTTCGGTTCCAGGGGCAGGTCGGCTTCCGGGTTGATGATATAGGTCCCGTCAGGCTTGATATAACCGATAATGGTGCACCCTGTTTTGCGGCGCAGGTCCAGATCGCGCAGCGTATTGCACTCGATGTGGTCGCGGAAATCCTCTATGCCCACTTCCTCCAGGTTGGTCGTGCGCTCCCCTTCCAGGGAAAGCTTGTCCATAAAAGTGATCAGGTCGGGCAGTACGACCAGGGAAGCCATATGGTCTCCCCCGATCTTGTCGGGCATGATTACCTTGTCGGCCCCGGCGAGCTGCAATTTCTTGACGGAGGAGATCAGCGAGGCCCGGCTGATGATGAAAAGCTTCGGATTAAGCTGCCGTGCGGTAAGCACGACAAACAGGTTGGTGGCATCGTCAGGAAGGGTAACGATCAGGTAGCTGGCTCGTTTTACCCCGGCTTCTTCCAGGACATCGTCTTCGTTGGCATCCCCTTCCACGAAAAGGTACTCATCTTCGTATTTCTCAATGGTCTCCCGGTTCTTTTCGATGATCACAAAAGGCCGTTTATAAGCCTTCAGGCGATGGGCCGCCTGCGAGCCGTTGCGGCCGAACCCGCACACGATTACATGTTGGTCCAGTTGATCGATAAGCTGCTTCACTTTTTTCTTCTTTAGGTTGTCCAGGGTGTTTTTACTGAGGATGTATTCGGTGATCACCGAGATCGCAAAGGCGAAGATAAAGACGCTGGAAATGATGAGAATCACCGTGAAAAGGCGCGCGTCGTCGGAGAGGGGCTGAACCTCCTGAAAACCGACGGTGGTTACCGTAATAATGGTCATGTACAGGGCTTCCGTCCAGGTGAGTTCGGCAATCCAGTGATAGCCGAGCACTCCGGTGAGGAGCACCACAGAAATCAGGCTAAGGGCCAGGTAGAATTTGGAGCGGAACAGCCTTCGCATAGTTACAAGTCGAAAACGGAGGTTCGTTTGGTGTATACCAGGTCTTTTATCTTAAGCCAGAAAGCCAGGAAGAGGTACAGGGCAAATCCAAAACCCAGGGTCACAAAGGTGAGGTAGATAAAGGAGGTGCGCACCACACGGGTTCGTATGCCCAGGCGTTCCGCAATGCGGCGGCAGACCTCAAATCCCCGCTTCTGCAAATAGTACAACAGTTTGTAGAAGAAATCCACTTTCTAAAGGTATCACATTTGCGTCCAATATACCCACGTTCGGGCTTTCCGACAAGTCCTGCTGAAATCCCGGCACCGGGACGAACCGATCAATCGATCACTTCCCCCTCCCACTCGAGCATGCCGCCCATCAGATTAAAGCAATTGCCAAAGCCACGGCTGCTCATCAGGGCACAGGCCTGGCCGCTCCGGTTACCCGAGCGGCAGTAGATGTAGTAATTTTTTGCCTTGTCGAGCTTGTCGATCTCTTCCAGGAACCCCTGCCCCCGGTAAAAGTCGATATGGATTGATCCGGGAATATGCCCTTCTTCGACCTCCGCGTCGGTCCTCACATCCAGGATTACGGCGTTCTTGTCGAGTTCCAGGCGGCGGACCCATTCGTCCTGCGTCAAATCTGCCATGGCTTGATAATTAGTTTGGACAAAAGTACGGAAACTTTGCTTACCTGCGCCAGGGGCAAATCTCCCGCAGGGGCAACCACAAAGGGGTATCAGGCAAACCAGGACCCGCAGCGACCCCGCAGTGGGTTTAACAAATTTTTAGCACGCGGCCTGTTGGCAATTTCAATTTTAATATTACATTTGTATATACAATTGTTGTTTGTACAATGGATGTTGAGAAAATCATACAAACCAATGCGCCCCTGCCGCTTCGGCAGCGATCCGTTATCCACCTGATCCTGGTGAGCAATCGCATCAGCGAGACGGTAAGCCACGCCCTGAAGCCGTTTGGGGTATCGCCCCAGCAGTTCAACGTCCTTCGGATCCTCAGGGGTCAGAAAGGCCGTCCCGCCAACCTGAACACACTGAGCGAGCGCATGGTTTCACGCATGAGCAATACCAC
>DATIPV010000400.1:0-3412 GCA_035471525.1 Robiginitalea sp. | reverse complement strand
GGGTATTTCGCACTACCTTATCGAGGTGGGGGGCGAGGTGAGGGCCCGGGGCGGGAACCCCGATAAAAGGGAACCGTGGCGCATCGGCATAGACGACCCCCAGGTAATAGAGGGCCGGTCCATCAAGCGGGTAATCGCCCTGGAAGACCGTTCCATGGCTTCTTCCGGGAATTATCGCAAATTCCGGGTCGACCCTGAGACAGGTGCCAGGTACGTGCATACCATTGATCCGCATACCGGCTATACCCGCAACTCGAATATCCTGGCCTCCACGGTGCTGGCCCCCAATTGCATGGTGGCCGACGGCTATGCCACGGCCCTGATGGCCATGCCCCTGGAAGACTCCCAAAAGCTCCTGGAGGCCTCTGCAGACCTGGACGCCTATATCATCTACCTGGATGCAGACGGGCAGGTGGCGGAGTTTATGACCCCGGGTTTTGAGGCCCTGGTGCGGTGATTCTCAGTCGCCAGTTACCCGTTGCAGTAGGCAGTATAATCGCGGTCGCGTATTGTAGGGGATGTGCAATCGGCACAGTGGCGATGGGATGACTTTTCAGCTGCTGATGGCAAGTTGCGGGTTATGCGGTTACTTTGTTCCCGGGGTTTTAGGGGGTTTCCCCTTTAACCGCATTACAGTTTGAAGCATAGAATTTCGGCTCATTTTCAAATTGCCAAGTTTTCAAATCTTCAAATGAAAATCCTGCCTACTGGTACTGCCAACTGCTAACTTCCAAACTCGCCGGGCTTCCGTACCAGCGGAATGAGCTCCCCGGCGGCCAGGCGGTAGCGGTCTACCATTTCAGGCGGGAATTTCTGCGTGTAATCCACTGCCTCCGCTTCAAACCCTGCCTGCCTGAGCAGGTCGAAATAATCGTGCCCGTACACGCGCACGTGGTCGTACTGGCCGAAAAGACGCCGCCGCTGTTCCGGATCGGTGATGGAAGGGTCTTCAAAGGTGGTTTCCCGCTTTAAATCCTGGGGGACCTGAAAGATGCCCCACCCCCCGGGCTTCATAACCCGGTACAATTCTGAGAGGGCTTTGCGGTGGTCTGGGATGTGCTCCAGCACGTGGTTGCACAGGATGATGTCAAAGCTGTTGGCAGCAAAGGGGAGGTTGCAGATATCGGCCTTTACCCCGGCCAGGGGGGAATTCAGGTCGGTGGTGATGTATTCCAGGTGCCGCAGCTTTTTAAACCGGCGATAGAAAGCCTGTTCCGGGGCGAAGTGGAGCAGCCGGGCCGGCCGGCTGAAAAAGTCGGTCTCATGCTGCAGGAAGAGCCATAACAGCCGGTGCCGTTCCAGGGACAGCGTGGAAGGGGAGAGCACATTTTCCCGGGGCTTTTCGTACCCGTAGGGCAAAAAGGCGCGGAATTCCCTCCCGTCGATAGGGTCGGTATAGCGGCGGCCTTTGAGCCACAGGGCCAGCAAGGGCCTTGCCGCGTAGCTCAGGCGGATCAGCAGCGGCCGTGGAAAGCGCCGCAACACCCATTTGAATAACTTTTTCAAGGGAGGTTCTGGGCTTGCGGCCTGCTGCGGAATTCGTTTTCCTCTTCCGAGTCGATTCCGAGAGCCTGGTAGATATAGGAGAAAGTGGAGAGGAGCTCCGGCTTTCCGTTTACCAGGGCAACATTGTGTTCGAAATGGGCACTGGGCTTGCCGTCGGCGGTCAGGATGGTCCATCCGTCCTTCAGCTGCCGGATGCGGTGGGTGCCCATGTTGATCATGGGCTCAATGGCCACCACCATGCCTTCCACAAATTTCTTACCACGGCCGCGCTTGCCGTAATTGGGCATTTCCGGGGCTTCGTGAAGCTTGCGGCCCAGGCCGTGGCCCACCAGTTCGCGCACAACCCCGTACC
Source organism: Robiginitalea sp. (assembly GCA_035471525.1). Lineage (GTDB taxonomy): Bacteria > Bacteroidota > Bacteroidia > Flavobacteriales > Flavobacteriaceae > Robiginitalea. The sequence continues at coordinate 1,554 of DATIPV010000400.1, read as the reverse complement.
CGTGGCTTTCGCAGTGCTGCTGGATGGCATAGGCCACGTCGCCCACCCGGTTGCCGGTTCGGAATTCGCGTATGCCCAGATAGAGGGATTCCCTGGTTACCTGGAGCAGCCGGCGGGTTTCGGGCGCCACTTCGCCCACTTCAAAGGTGTAGGCGTGGTCGCCGTAAAAGCCGTTTTTCAGGGCACCGCAGTCGACCGAGACAATATCGCCTTCCCGGAAGGGTTCATCGGTGGGGATGCCGTGCACCACCTGGGCATTAGGGCTGATATTTAAAGTGTTGGGAAAGCCGTACATACCCAGAAAACCGGGTTTGGCTCCCTGATCGCGTATAAAGGCCTCGGCGAGCCGATCCAATTGCAGGCCGGTAACGCCTGGTTTCATCTCGGCAGCCAGCATGCCCAGCGTACGCGAGACCACCAGGGCGCTTTCCCGCATCAGCTCGATCTCTTCGGGGGTCTTGGCGTGAATCATGGGTGCAAAGATAATACAGTTGCACGAAAGAGGGGGGAGCGGGTCAGTCCCAGTCGTAGGCGTGCCGGTACGGTTGTCCGCTCAGGATCTTCAGCATGTCGGATTCAAGGTCCACTACCGGGAATTCCACGATGCGTCCGAGCTCTTCACTATTGCGGTAGAAGATAAAGGTGGGTACCTGCAGGAGTTCCAGCCCGTCTTCGAACTGTCCGGGGGTAGTCTTGTCGCGGTCCACGGCTATGACCGTTACATCTTCCGGATTGTAGCCCGCCACTTCAAGGATTTTCACAAAACGGGGCACCTCGCGCCGGCTGTCTTTGCACCAGGTTCCCAGAAGCAGTGTGATCTGGACATCCTCCAGCAGGGGCTTCAGTTGTTCCACCATTTCCGCCTCGGGGTGGTAAGCCTCGCTGTTGGCTGCGTACCACGATTCGAAGGGGCTCGTATTGAGCGAGTCCAGTGAGGCGGTTCCCACCAGCATCACCGTGCCTTCGTCGGGTATACGCACCGCCGTATGGGGCGGGCTCACTTTACAGGCGCCCAGGGCCAGGGCAAGCAGCAGGAATCTCAGGTTGGTATACATATCAAAGCAGGGATTTTTGAGTCATGAGTTCAGGTTGAGGCACCCCCAGGATCTCCAGCAGGGTAGGGGCCACATCCCCCAGAACGCCGGATCGTATGTGTTTGCGGTCCGGGTCTACCAGAATGAGCGGGACCGGGTTGGTGGTATGGGCCGTATTGGGGCTGCCGTCGGGGTTGATCATGGTATCGCAGTTGCCGTGGTCGGCGATTACCAGCGTACTGTATCCGTTTTCCAGCCCGGCGGTGATAACCGCACGCGCACAGCTGTCTACGGTCTCGCAGGCTTTGATCGCGGCCTGCATGTCGCCTGTATGCCCTACCATGTCGGGATTGGCAAAATTCAGGCACACAAAGTCGGCCTCCCCCTTTTTCAATTCGGGGATTATGGCGTCTCGGATCTCAAAGGCACTCATCTCGGGTTTCAGGTCGTAAGTGGCCACTTTGGGAGAGGGGCAGAGAATACGCTGTTCCCCTTCGAAAGGCTTTTCCCTGCCTCCGTT
>DATIPV010000399.1:0-3377 GCA_035471525.1 Robiginitalea sp. | reverse complement strand
AGGATTTGTTAATGTATTTAAAAGCTCAAACACATGGAAATGGACAACATCACCTTTGATCTTCCCAAAAATCAAAGCAACGTGATCAAGGTTATCGGGGTAGGCGGCGGCGGCAGCAATGCCATCAACCACATGTTCCAGGCCGGGATCAACGGGGTCGATTTCGTAATATGCAATACGGACGCCCAGGCGCTGCAGAACAGCCCGGTGCCCAATAAAATCCAGCTGGGGGTTTCCCTCACCGAAGGCCTTGGGGCCGGCGCCAATCCCGAAGTAGGGGAGCAGGCCGCCCTGGAGAGCATGGAGGAAATCAAGCGCATGTTGTCCACCACCACCAAGATGGTGTTTATCACGGCGGGGATGGGTGGAGGAACCGGTACCGGGGCCGCACCCATCATCGCCAGGCAGGCCAAGGAGCTCGACATCCTCACTGTGGGGATCGTGACCATTCCCTTCCAGTTCGAGGGCAAGATGCGATGCGACCAGGCCCAGCGGGGCATTGAAAAGCTGCGCGGGAACGTCGATTCGCTCATCGTTATCAATAACAACAAGCTGCGCGAGGTGTACGGCAACCTGGGCTTCAAGGCCGGGTTCTCAAAGGCCGACGAGGTGCTGGCGACTGCTGCCCGCGGCATTGCCGAGGTAATAACCCACCACTATACCCAGAACATCGACCTGCGCGATGCCAAGACGGTGCTTTCCAACAGCGGCACGGCCATTATGGGTTCTGCCACGGCAACGGGCACGGCCCGGGCCCACGAGGCCATAATGAAGGCCCTGGATTCGCCCCTGCTGAACGACAACAAGATTACCGGGGCCAAAAACGTCCTGTTGCTGATTGTTTCCGGATCACAGGAAATAACCATCGACGAGATCGGGGAGATCAATGACCACATACAGATCGAGGCCGGGCACGGAGCCAATATCATCATGGGGGTAGGCGAGGATGCCAACCTGGGTGAAGCCATTGCCGTAACGGTCATTGCCACCGGTTTTAACATAGACCAGCAGGACGAGATTGTCAATACAGAGTCGAAAAAGATTATTCATACCCTCGAAGACGACCAGAAGGCTCAGCGCGACCTGTCGGAGCCCAAGGTGGTTCATACCCTCAATTTTGCCGAGGAGGAAGTGGAGGAACAGGCCGTAGCCGAATCGCCCGAACAGGGATCGGACCAGGCCCCAGAACAGGATCCGGAACCGGCTTTTGAGTCGGAGCTGATCCCCACCACCCAGTATATCCGGAATTTCAATGTCTTTTACGAGGAAGTGATTGCAGAGCCCGTTGAGGCCGACGACTTTATCATCATCGACTCGCGCGATTTGGTTGCCGAGATCGAAGTAGTCGATCCGGAAGTGGTCCCAGCAGAGAAGGAGCAGGACCAGATAAGCCTCCTGTTCGAAATGCCCCTGAACGCGGCGCGTCCGGAGGAAGAGGAGGAACAGCAGCACGTGATAACCTTCGACCTGGGCGACGAGATCAAAGACATGTCCGTTCAGGATCATATCGAAGTTACCCCGGTGCTGGATTACAACAAGGAGGGCGAAACCCGCTACAGCCTGGAAGAGTATATGGAACTCGAAAACCGCCTCACCGGCGCCACCTCAAAGGCCGAGCATTTCGAGCCCAAGATCGTGGATGATGAACTGATCTTTGACAAGAAGACCATCGAACAGCCCCAGGCCCCTGCTACCGCCGCCTCGACCGACCCGACCGACCGTCCCATCAGCGAGATCCTGAAGGAGCGGGCCGATGAGCGCCGTCGCAAGCTGAAGGATTTTAATTACAAGTTCCAACACAACCGCAACAGCATCGATGAAATCGAGAAGGAACCGGCGTACAAACGCCAGGGAATCGACCTGAGCCGGAATCAGGAAACAGACGGCAAGGTTTCCCGCACGACGCTGAGCGAAGACAGCAACGATGAGATGCGCTTGCGTTCGAATAACTCTTATTTACATGATAACGTGGACTGATCCTTTCTGATTTTCATGAGAGAACCCCCGGCGCCGGCCGGGGGTTTCTTTTTTTTTGAACTCGTTTCAGCTTCCCTCAATTCGCCCGGAATTCGTCTTTTGCGCTCATATATTGCCTTTTTCTCGCCACGTAGCGCTGTTATGCGGCTCGAAAAACGCGGCATCTGAGCACAAAATCCTGAATCCCCGGTTTGCATATCGGGAACTCGACGCGTGTTCTGTATCTTTGCGGGTACTTCTAAATATATTACCAATGAGTCTGGAATCGCGCGTCATGGAAGAAATGAAGGCCGCCATGAAGGCCAGGGATACCGTAACCCTCGAATCGCTCCGGGCGATCAAGTCGGCCCTGCTGCTGGCCAAAACCGACAAGGGGGGCGGAGGGGCTCTCTCGGAAGCCGATGAGATCAGCCTGGTTCAGAAACTGGTGAAACAACGCAAAGACAGCGCCGCCATTTATCACCAGCAGGGGCGCGAAGACCTGGCCGGCCCCGAGTTGGCCCAGGTGGCCGTGCTCGAGCGCTTTCTGCCGGCCCAGCTTTCCGAAGCGGAGATCGAAAAGGCCGTTTCAGAGGCCATCGCCAGTTTGGGGGCCACCGGCATGCAGGATATGGGCAGGGTGATGGGCGTGGTCACCAAACAACTGGCCGGGGCCGCCGACGGGAAGGCCATCTCGGCCGTGGTGCGCCGGCTTCTGAACGCATAGCTGCCCAACGGGGCAGGGCCTGCCCGGACCACCCAGACCGCAAGGGATTTGCGGTTTAGGGCGCTATCTTGTTTGCGGGTGGGGGCGGGGCATGTGCCGTATCAGGGAATACTTGCATTTCCTACAGGAATTCGTATATTCCGAAGTCCCTAGCAACCAACACATCAGACCGATGAAAAAATTCCTCGCTTCCCTTTTCGGGCTCAGCACGGCCCTCCTCACTGCCCAACCCAATTTCGACCAGGTGCAAATCACCTCCGAGCAACTGACCAATCAGGTCTACATGCTCACGGGGGCGGGCGGCAATATGGGCCTGGCCCTTGGCGATCAGTATGCCTACCTGATGGACGACCAGTTCGCCCCGCTTTCGGAAAAGATCCTGGCGGCCGTCAGGCAAATTACCGACAAACCGCTGCGTTACGTGGTCAATACCCACTGGCATGGCGACCACACGGGGGGCAACGCGAACTTGGCCGCCCAGGGGGCAGTGCTCATCGCCCACGACAACGTGCGCAAGCGCATGGGGTCGGTACAGTGGGCGGGCACCGAACGGGAGACCCAGCCGGCTCCCTTCGGCGCCCTTTCGCGTATCACGTACAACGACCGGATGACCGTTTATCTCGATGAGGCCAACAGCATGCACCTGCTCCATGTAGACCCCTCCCATACAGACGGGGATACGTATGTCTATTTT